>CAOKJI010000257.1 GCA_948468495.1 uncultured Dorea sp.
AGGAGGATATGTATGGCAAAAATATCGTTAATCCGGTTAGACAGCCGGCTGATTCATGGGCAGGTGATTACCAAATGGGTGAAGATTGCCAAAGCAAACCGGATTGTGATTATAGACGACGAGCTGGCAAAGGATGATTTTATGACGATGATTTACGCCGCGGCAGCGCCGAAAAATGTGGCGGTAGAAATCATTTCAGCGGAAACGGCGGCGGAACGGTGGAAGGAAGACGAGCTGGGGAAAGGAACAGTTATGCTGCTGTTCAAGGATGTGGAGACCTGCGTGCGGTTGGAAGGAATGGGAGTTCCCATTCAGAGTCTTCAGATAGGAGGGCTTCCCAGCGCTCCGGGAAGGGTGACGATTCTTCGGGCGGTGTCCATGAATCAGGAGGATATGGACAGGCTGAAGGCCCTTCATGGGAAGGGAACAGAAATCTATATCCATATTATACCGGAAGAGCCGAGGATGGATTTTGACAGGATTGTGAGAGTATTTGAAGGATAAATGAGAGGAGAATGGTTATGGTATTTGGTTTAGCATTATTAGCGGGACTTTGGTGGTGGATTGGACAGAGCAAGATGGGATATACCTTCCATGCGGTCATCTGCCAGCCGATTGTGATGGCGCTGCCCTTCGGGATTGTTGCGGGAGATATCGGGACGGCAATGCAGATTGGGGCAAGCGTGGAAATGGTTTATCTGGGAATGGTAGCGGCGGGAGCCAATATCCCGGCGGATGAGTGTCTGGCGGGCTGTATATCCATACCGATTGCCCTGACGACCGGGATGGACCCGGCAACAGCAGTTACTTTGGCAGTGCCTTTCGGACTTCTGGGAGTATTTCAGGATCAGATCAGAAGGACGCTGCAGGCGGCATTTGCACATAAGGCTGACCAGTATGCGGCGGAAGGAGATACAAAGGGGATTGACCGTTGCGCAACGGTTTATCCGCTGGCGTTAGGGTTTGTACTCCGGTTTCCTATTGTATTTGCAGCGATTTACCTTGGCTCGGATGTGGTTCAGAAGATTCTGGATATCATTCCAGAGTGGCTGACCCATGGTCTGGCTGTGACGGGAGCGACTCTTCCGGCGTTAGGATTTGCAATTACGATATTTATCATTGGGAAAAATATATATCTGCCCTTCTTTATTCTGGGATTTTTTGCAGTGCAGTATCTTGGAATCAGCACGATGGCGGCAGCGATTTTTGGAACATGTATGGCACTGCTGATTACATTTTTGCGGAGAGAAAATGCATCTGCATAGAGGAAAAAAGGAGGATAAGAGTATGGGATTGACCGTAGAGCAGGAAGTAGTAGAACAGACGCCGGAAATGGGCAAAACATTGACGAAAAGAGATATTAACCGCTCCTTTTACCGCTGGTATCTGGATGCGGAGGTTCCAAACTGTTATGAGAGGCAGCAGGGAGTCTCCTTCTGCTACAGCATGATTCCTTGTCTGAAGAAGCTGTATCCTGAGAAGGAGGACCTAAGCAGAGCGCTGACAAGGCATTTGAATTTCTTTAATTCCCAGGGCACATGGAGTACGCCGATTCATGGCATTACCCTTTCTATGGAAGAGGAAATGGCCAATGAAGGCGCGATATCAGATGCGGCGGTTACGGGAATCAAGACAGGGCTTATGGGTCCGCTTGCAGGAATCGGCGATACGATAGACTGGGGAACTTTAAAGACGATTATTTATGGAATTGCCGTTACCTTTGGAGCTGCGGGGAATGTACTGGGAGCGATTATTCCGTTCGCATTTATGCTGATTACATTTTTTATTGGAAAGAATTTGTGGGGACTGGGCTATAAGATTGGAAAAGAATCGGTAAAGTCCATTCTGGAGGCGGGCTGGATTAAAGAGCTTATATCGGCTACCAGTATCTTAGGATTGTTCATGATGGGAGCCTTAAGCGCTTCTTATGTCACGCTTTCCACTGCGCTGCAGTTTCAAGTAGCCGGAACAGAAATTGTGCTGCAGGATATCCTGAACAGCATTGCTCCGGGACTGCTTCCGTTAGCGGCGGTATTTGGAATTTACTATATATTGAAGAATAAGACGCAGAAGTACGGACGGATTTCGCTGGGGATTGTAATTGTCTGTATTCTGGGAGCATTAATAGGAATTTTTTAGGAGGAAGGCAGCGAATGATTGTTTCTATGGCGGAAATATTAAAGGATGCAAAGAAAGGACATTACGGGGTTGCGGCGCCGAATGTATTTGACAGTATTACGGTAAAAGCATGTTTTGAGACAGCGGACAGGTTGAAGGCGCCGGTAATCTTAGACTGTGCGGGTCTGCCTTTCCTGGAGGAAACGGCGTGTCTTGCCAGATTTTATGAGAGAAAGTACCCGGGGGTGAGGGCCGCGCTGAATCTGGACCACGGCAGCTCCTATGAGGAAATTGTAAGCGCGATTCGGTTTGGATTCAGTTCAGTCATGATTGACCGTTCTACCTGCCCTTATGAAGAAAATGTGCGGGAGGTAAGAGAAATAGTCAAAATCGCCCATGCGCTGGGCGTTTCTGTAGAAGCAGAGCTGGGTCATGTGGGACAGGGCTTTGAATATGACGAGACCAGGGATGCGGGACTGACCGTTCCGGCGGAAGCGGTCCGCTATGTGGAGGAAACAGGCGTAGACTGCCTGGCGGTGGCAGTGGGAACCTCTCATGGAGCATACAAGGGAACGCCCCATCTGGAATTTGAGCTGCTAAAGGAACTTAGCAGAAAAATAGAAGCGCCGCTGGTGCTTCACGGCGGTTCGGGAACCGGAGATGCGAACTTAAAAAAGGCGGTTGAGTGTGGGATTCAGAAGGTGAATCTGTTTACAGATCTGAGCAACGCGGGATTAAAGGCCCTGTTAGATTATGTGGGAATTGACTGGGACAGCAGGAAACAGGACGGCGCTAAGGGAGAGTTTGCGAATATGAAAGCAAACCTATGTGACGCCGGGCTTGAGGCGCGCAAAGGCTATGGAGCATTGCTATCCCATTACATAACACTGTTTGGCGGAGCGGGACGAGGGTAGAAAGGAGCAGGATTACATGAGGAATTTTAGATTTGCCTGTCCTACGGAATTTTTGTTTGGAAAGGATACTGAGCAGAATGTGGGGGCAGAGGTGAAAAAATATGGAAAGAAAGTGCTGGTGCATTACGGCGGAGGGCATATCAAGAAAAACGGGCTCTACGACCGGGTAATGGAGTCTCTTAAGGAGGCCGGGCTTGAGATTACGGAACTGGGCGGAGTGAAGGCGAATCCGGATATCGGGCTGGTGAGGGAAGGAATCGAACTATGCAAAAAGGAACAGGTGGAGGTAATTCTTGCCGTAGGCGGCGGCAGCGTCATCGACTCTGCAAAGGCGATTGGCATCGGGGTTTACTATGAAGGCGATGTGTGGGACTTTTTTCTAAAAAAGGTTCCTGTAGAGAAAATGATGCCTTTGGGAGTGGTCCTGACCATTCCGGCTACGGGAAGCGAGGCGAGCAATACAACGGTAGTGACCAACTCAGAAAACGGGTGTTTGAAGCGGGCGTTGTCCCATAACTGCCTGCGGCCGGATTTTGCAGTGATGAATCCGGAGCTGACCTATTCGCTGCCTGCTTACCAGACTGCGGCAGGGGGAGTGGATATTATGTCCCATGTACTGGAGCGGTATTTTACCAGAGAGCCGGACTGTGGGTTGACGGACCGGTTGTGCGAGGCGGTTTTGCGTACGATGATTAAGCAGCTTCCGGTGGTATTGGAGGAGCCGGAGAATTACGGAGCCAGGGCAGAGGTTATGTGGGCGGGGACCATCGCTCACAACGGAATTTTAGGAACGGGACGGTCGGAGGACTGGGGAAGTCATATGCTGGGACATGAGCTGAGCGCTTTTTATGATATGACCCATGGAGCGACTCTGGCAATTATGATCCCCTGCTGGATGGAATACGTTTATCAGACGGATATAGCCCGGTTTGTAAAATACGCTGTGGATGTATGGGGCGCGGAAAATGATGTGTTCCGTCCGGAGAAAACGGCATTGGAAGGAATACATAAGACCAGGGAGTTCTTCCGGGCGCTGGGCATGCCGGTATCCTTTGCAGACGCCGGAATCGGCGCGGACAGGATTGAAGAGATGGCGGAGAACTGTACAAGGTTCGGCGCGGTAGGAGGTTTTGTGAAGCTGGAAAAAGAAGAGTGCGTTCGCATTTACCAGACAGCGGTTTCGTAGCGGACTGCGTTAAAAAATTCTACCTGTGCGGATGGGAACTGCCTGCCGGAAACAGCCCTCTTATGCGCTGCC
>CAOKJI010000258.1 GCA_948468495.1 uncultured Dorea sp.
AATGTTGCTCCGTCTGATAAGAGACATTCGCCTGCTTCAATCTACGTCCGTTGGCGTGGGTGTGAAAAGTAACCTCCGTTACCCTTTAAGATATAAACTAGAAATAGACGGTTGACAACCCGGCAGGCTATCCTCTATAATAGTAACAATCTTATTATTTCAGACAAATGCTATGACGGGGAGGAGTACATAGGCAGCCCGAAGCCAAGAGAGAAGATGGTTGGTGAGAATCTTCGAGAGGGACTTATGGAAGTAGCCTCTGAGCAGTGAACCGAACGCGGAGAATCCCAGAATGATGAGAAAGATGTGGATAATTCGTCAGTAGACTTCAACGTAATTCCTTACGTTACAGGAAGCAGTATATAGGGAAAGCGGCGGAATCGAAAGCCGCCCGAGTCTTGTACTGGCAGAGTGCGGAGAATTGAATCTCCGAAATTAGGTGGTAACACGGATGTTATATTCGCCCTAAGCGTTTCGCTTAGGGCGTTTTCGATGGTAAAATATCCGAAGGATTCAACAATGTAAGTTACCTATGTGATTTGTTTTGGGATGAAGAGATGTTACGAATTTGATTTGCTTATGGTAACGGATTGCAGATGGTTTGGGAAGTGAGAAGGAGGTATGAATATATGAGGAAAATCAGCGGAAATAAGCTGCTTGTAAAAGCGCTTAAGGAAGAAGGCGTGGATACGTTGTTCGGTTATCCGGGGGCCTGTACGATTGATATCAGCGACGAGTTATACAAGCAGGATTATACCAGGGTGATTCTGCCAAGGCAGGAGGTGGCTCTGGTACATGAGGCGGACGCTTATGCAAGGTCTACAGGAAAGGTTGGAGTTTGCTTAGTAACCAGCGGCCCCGGGGCGACGAATCTGGTGACCGGACTTGCAACGGCATATTATGACAGTGTGCCGCTGGTGTGCTTTACGGGACAGGTGGCAAGGCATCTGATTGGAAATGATGCGTTTCAGGAAGTGGATATTGTAGGAATTACCCGAAGTATTACCAAATATGGAGTAACCGTACGCGATAGAAAGGATTTGGGGCGGATTGTTAAGGAAGCGTTTTATATAGCCAGAACCGGAAGGCCGGGTCCGGTACTGATTGATCTTCCCAAGGATGTAATGGCGGAGCTTGGGGACGCAGAGTATCCTTCCGAGGTAAATATTCGGGGCTACAAACCGAATACCATTGCTCATGTGGGGCAGCTGAAGCGTGCAATTAAGATGCTGAATAAGGCAAAGCGTCCATTGTTCCTGATAGGAGGCGGCGTAAATATAGCAAATGCCAGAGAGGAATTTACCGAGCTGGTAAGGATTACCAACGTACCGGTGGTAACGACCATTATGGGGCGGGGGGCAATTTCCACAGAACATCCGCTGTATATTGGAAATTTAGGTATGCATGGCGCTTATGCCTGCAATATGGCGGTAAGCGAATGCGATATTCTCTTTTCCATCGGAACCAGATTCAACGACCGGATTACGGGTAAGCTTCATTCTTTTGCGCCAAAGGCAAAGATCATTCATATTGATATTGATACGGCGGCTATTTCCAAGAATGTACAGGTGGATGTGCCGATTGTTGCCGATGCAAGAGACGCGATTACGAGAATGCTTGAATATGTGGAGCCCTGCAATACGGAGAAATGGATGAATCAGATTCAGGAGTGGAAGGAGGAACATCCCCTTACCATGCGGGAGAAGCCGGTTATGACGCCGAAGCATGTGATTGATGCCGTTAATCGCATGTTTGACGAGGCGATTATCGTTACGGATGTGGGGCAGCATCAGATGTTCGTGTCTCAGTTCGCGGAGATTACGCCGAAGAAAAAGCTTCTGACATCCGGCGGCCTTGGAACGATGGGCTACGGGCTTCCGGGAGCAATCGGGGCGAAGCTTGGGAATCCGGATATCCCGGTTATCTCTATTTCCGGCGACGGCGGTATGCAGATGAATATCCAGGAGCTGGCAACGGCTGTGTTAGAAGAACTGCCGATTATTTCCTGTATTTTTAACAATAATAATCTGGGCATGGTACGCCAGTGGCAGAAGCTCTTCTATGGCAAACGGTATTCCATGACCTGTCTTCATTCCGGCGCGGCCTGCCGGGGCAGATGTGGCGAGGTGGAATGTCCGCCGTATACGCCGGACTTTATAAAATTGGCGGAGAGTTACGGGGCAAAAGGAATCCGTATTACGAAAAAAGAAGAAATAGAACCGGCCTTTCAGGAAGCTATGGCAAGTGAGAAGACGCCGTATATTCTGGAATTTGAAATTGATCCGGAGGATTTGGTGTATCCGATGATTGAGCCGGGCGGAACGCTGCAGGATCTGATTATGGACTGCTAGAAGGGAGAGTGGATAAGATGAATCATAACGGTATGAAAAAGAGATGGATTTCCCTGTATGTGGAGAATCAGGTGGGCGTTCTGTCTAAGATTTCCGGTTTGTTTTCCGGGAAATCTTATAATCTGGACAGCCTGACGGTAGGAACGACGGAGGACCCGACGATCTCCCGGATGACGATAGCGACGGTCAGCGACGACGAGACGTTTGAGCAGATTAAGAAGCAATTAAATCGTCTGGTGGAAGTAATTAAAGTGATTGATTTTACCGATGTGTTTGTGAGAATGAAGGAAATCATGTATGTGAAGGTGAAAAGGTGCAGCGCGTCGGATAAGACGGAATTGTTCCAGATTGCAGAGACTTTCAAGGCAAAGGTCATTGATTATGGCCGGGACAGCCTGCTGCTGGAATTTGTACAGACGGCTACCAAGAACGATGCGGTAGTGAAGCTGATGAAGGAAGAGTTTAAGAGTATTGAAGTGGTGCGCGGAGGAAGCGTGGGAATCGAGTCCATCAGCTTTATGGAGCGGTAATGTGATATAGAATCATAGATGCAGGCATCCAGAGAAGGAATGCCTGCATTTTAACGGGGGGAAGTGTTTGCCGGGCGGTCAGCGTATCAGAGAACCGGCGTTTTTTGCACTGCCCTGCGATATTTTCTGGGAGTGCTTCCTGTCAGTAGTTTGAATTGTCTGGAGAAATAACTGGGGCTTTGGAAGCCGCAGTTTAGAGCGATCTCGGTTACCGGTAAATCTGTGCCGGTTAAGAGGCCTGCGGCGGTAAATATCCGGCGTCTCTGGACAAATTCCATAGGGCTGTAATGCAGATACCGGCTGAAAATGCGCTGGCATTCCCTGGGGCAGACGCTGGCTGCGTTCGCGATGTCCCTGACGGTTATGGCGTTACCGATATTTGCGTCAATATATTCCAGCATTTGCTTTACCCGGATTTCCGGTATGGCCGATAGTTTCCGGGGCGGCATAAGCTGGCTTTTATCTTTGACAAAGAGAAGGATTTCTGATAAGGCTTCCCGGACCCTGAATTCATAGCCGGAGGGTTCCTGCTCGCAGGCAGTAAAAGCCCGGTTAAATTGCTGGAAATAGGTCTCGTCTTCTGGAATCCTCTGGAATTTCAGAAAGGAGGGACCTGTTTCTAGGAGGGGGCGGACATAGGCTTCGTCAAATACACTGCCCGGAGCGCCGCCTACAATAGAGGGCTCAAAGACGAAGGAGCGGAAAATGCAGGGGGAAGTACAGGTTCCGGTAAAAGAATGCAGTACGCCGGTATTAATAAAGCAGCCTTCACCGGCAGTTGTTTCATGGACGAGTTCTCCGATTCTAATCTGGACATTTCCTTCTAACAGGATAAAGACTTCCAGCTCCCGATGCCAGTGGGCGGGGATGCAGCTTGCAACATACTGGTGAATATCTCCCTGGTTGGCGGTCAGGTTCAAAAGCTGTGTTCCCTGTTCCTGTAATTCCTTTCCGGTCTGGTCAATTCTAAGGAAATTGGGATTTCGTATCATAGTATCACTTCTTTGTCGCTTTTCTTATAGTATACGCCGTTTTTGTGAAAGCGGCAATAGAAAATTGTCAGTATAATATAAATGAAAGGAAGGAAATATCATGATGCAGAAAATACAAAAAAACCGCATGCTGGACATGACAAAGGGGAGTCCTGCCGGATTGCTGCTGCGGTTTTCTGTACCGCTTTTTCTGGGAAGTCTGCTTCAGCAATTTTATAATTTGACGGATACGTCTATTGCCGGACATATTCTGGGGGATCAGGCTCTGGCGGAGATTGGCGCTACGGCTGCTCTTTACGGGCTTATTACAAATTTTGCCATTGGAATGACAAATGGATTCGCTCTGGCGGTCAGTCAGAGTTTTGGCGCAGGAAA
>CAOKJI010000259.1 GCA_948468495.1 uncultured Dorea sp.
CGTATCCAATCCTGTCAATCGGTTTTCGTAAAATTGCTCTTCTGGCAGTCACCCAGTTCATCTTGGCTTCTTTCACCGGATCGCCGCCCTCATGGAAGGTATCTGGAAAGAAATAAGGCAGAAAACGCCCTTCCGTATACTTCACACCCTCAATGTCACTGATTAGTCTAAGAGTAGCGCCGTTTCCCACGCTTCCTACTACGGCATCCAGGCCAATCTCCTTAAATTCGTCCATAAAAGGCTCCATGCCAATCCAGTGATCTCCCAAAAACATCATGGCTTCCTTCCCGTATTCGTGGGTAATATCTACCATCTGTCTGGCAAGCCGGGCAACCTCCCGTCTCTGGAAGGCCATAAAATCCTGGTATTCCTTTGTCGGAATCCGGTATCCATTATTCATATACCCCTGATCAATGATATATTCCGGCCGGAACGGGTATCCTGCTTCCCTCTCAAACTGTTCCAGAATATAGGGACTTACCGACGCGGAATATCCGTACCAGTCCACATACTTCTCTCTGGCCAGCTCGTCAAAAATCAGTGTAAACTGATGAAAAAAGGTGGTATACCGAATCACATCCACGTGAGGATTATCCTGAATATATTTCCTCAAACGCTCCATAGAATAAGCCCTGGTCTTCGGCTGGCGCACATCGAAGGTAATCTGCTTCTCCACATCCTTCCAGTCATTGGTCACCGCATTATACATATGAACCGGGTCCCACATAATATAGGCAAGAAAGCTGACCGTATACTCGTGAAATTCTATTGCCTTATGAAGTACCACGTCGCCGTTAACTTCGTCATAGTCCCACTGGGAAACCGGAACCGGTTCTCCAAGCGTCCGGTCCATAACCTCCCACCAGCGTTTCACATCATCATTCCCGTTAACTGCCAGCATATCCGGGTATAAATGGTCCATCAGATGAATCCTGAGCTCCTCTCCAGGCGCCGCATGAAAAGAGGTCATAATATACATCTGCTGAATCTCGTCCGGATTCTCTTTCGCCCAGGCATTATCCTTCCTGGTAGTATAATAGGTAGAATACACCTTAGCTCCCACATGGCGAAGCTCCCTGGGGTAATCCGTTCCGTCGCAATCCCGGATTGCATCTGCTCCCCAGCGTTTCAAAAGTTCCAGGGTCTCCGGTATCACGTCCATATCTGTCGGGATTGTAACCCGTCCTGTTCTCTGCTCTCCCATGCCTTTATGCTCCTTCTTTCATTTATCGTATATCCTTTAAAAAAGATTCTATTTTCAGCATACGGCTTTTCTTGTGAAAGGTCTACCTGTTTCTTGCTGACATTTTTAGAAATTTTGCTGTAGAATTTTCTACCTGTGCGGTTTGGCCCAAACCGCACAGGTAGAAAATTTTTAATAGTATTTCATCTGAACATGTTTTCCGAGATGTTCTGCACATTCCTTTAACTGATCCACCAGATTCATCCTGACGCTTAAGTCGAAAGGCAGATTGGAATTCTGATGCGCCACATTCATCGCCCTGCCCACAAATAACTTCAAATCCGTACATTCCTCTATCATAACCCTGGCCAGCCTGGCCGCGCCGTTATCTGCGTCCAGCTCATCAAAAAACGCCTCGTCAAAATCGTCATTCTCATAACGTTTCAAAAGTTCCAGCGCTTTTCCAATGGTCAGGACGCCCTCTGTTACCAGATCGAGCCCTTCAATCACCGCCATCGGCGGAACCTTCGGATCTGCATGTTCCACTAATGTCACGATTTCCTTCTTCAAAATCCGGGCCGCAATATTGGCGCTGGTACCGCCGCACACAATCTTCTTGCCTTCCTGCTTCATAAAATCGCGCATCAGCCGCTCGTCGTCTTCCTTCCTTGAAGGCGGGCCGGTAAAAATATTAATGGTGCGTCTTCTGATAATCCGGGTAACCGCCACTGTTGTATCATCTCCCGGTTTTTCCCCATAAAGGTCAAAACACACCTGACTCAGCATGGCGGCCAGTCTGGCTGACGACAGGGTCTCCTTGGTACACCGGAGCGCATACTGGGCCATATCGTCCCATTCCCAGTTATAATTCATCGTTTCCTCTGCTCCAGCCCAGATAGCGCCGTCGCTCATCAGCACAAAACAATCGTTCAGCTCCACATGGAACCGGTATTCCCGAATCTGTTTTCCCTCAATCACACGTTCTTCATAAGGGTAATCGACAATCTCTTTATTCCGGATAAAGATACATCTCGGATTATCATATTCTACCAGATACGCTTCCCCGTTATGAAATACCTGAAGAATGCTGAAGGTAGCGTAGGCCACCTTTCTCTCCCTGCAAATTGGAAGCGTTCTTGCAATCGTCTCCACACAGGAGTCGATTCCGGCCCCTTCCTGAAACATCGTCCCTAAAATTCTGGAGGTCAGCGTTGCAAGAATATTCGCCTTCACACCGCTTCCCATCCCGTCTGCCAGAATCACAATATCCGAGTTATCCGTTTTTAAGACTTCCACTTTGTCCCCGCACAGTTCTTCGTGATTTTTATTAAAGCTTTTCCAACAGATATCTACACTTACACTCATTTTACTCTTCTCCATCATCCAGAATTGAATCCCGAAGCTTCGTCAGCGTCACCTTGGTCTCCGCCGTAGTCTCCCCTAAAAGCCCCGCTATTTCCTGAGCTACCATCATCTGCTTGTCAATTACCTTCTGCGCAATCTCAACCGTCTCCATCTTCAGATTCATATGCTGCTCTTTGGCCTTCTCCTCTTTACTGATATCCCAGTAAAGCACCAGCACAGATTCTTTGGACTCAATATAAATAATTGTCTCTTTTACCACCATATCCAACGTTTCAAGATTCATCTTCTTACGCATGATGGGTTCTTTGGTGGCAAGCACGTTCTCAATATCCTCTACCTCGATAAACTCAAATATGTAACGCTCTAACGCCTCTTCTCTGGACACGCCCAATTTATCCAAGGCGCGTTTGTTGCACTCTCTGATGCGAAGGTCCTTATCTACAACAATAATCATATTCGGCGTAACGTCCATAACTACGTTAGACATAGATTCTGCCTGTGCCACCGCATGAGGCAGACACATACTGACTTCTGCCTTGCCCTGGAATACAGCGACTGCTTTGTTCCTGCACGTAGAATAACCGCAGGCGCCGCAATTCAATTCGTCCGCTCTGGTGTATTTACCCATAGCATGAAGAATCTCTGTCAACTGTTCATCCGTCGGTATCTGGTCGTGAACGCTTCTGTCTGTAAATATCTTCTCCATGGAAACAGCGCTTCCGTCAATCTCCCTGGCATCCTCCCGGTGTCGTATCCTGCCCTCCAAATCCATCTTCGCCTTTAGCATAGAGCGCTGCCACCGATTAGAAGCCGGCCCTTTAATACATCCGCTCTCACAGATATTTAATTCAAAGAAACATCCCTCAATCTCCCCTCTGGTCAGCTCCTCCAAAAGCTCCATACAGGTCTTGATACCGTCTGCATGAATCTTGTGATAGGTATCCTTCCCTGCATCTGCCAGCACAGAAGTAATGACGCCGCCGCTGGAAGGATAGAGCTGGTTCACTCCTGGGTCCGGATTCCCCATGGGCTTTTCCTCACACTTCCGAACATCAATTCCCGCAGACTTCCACCATTTGATAATCTCTTCAAAAGTCAGAATCGCATTAATCGCACCCATAACACGCTTATCGCCCACTGCTTCTTCCTTCTTGGCAATGCATGGGCCTAAGAATACTACCTTCACCTCCGGACCGTAAATGCTCTTAATCAGCCGTCCATGAGCAATCATCGGAGATACCACCGGAGCCATCTGAGACGTCAGGGACGGATAGTATTTCTCAATTAAATCATTAATACTGGGACAACAAGTGGAGATGATATTCTTCATCTTGCCTTCTCTTAACAATCTGCGGTACTCCTCCGTCACCAGAGCCGCTCCCTCCGCCGTCTCCCGTACCTCCGAAAATCCAAGCTTCAAAAGAGCGTCCACCACCTGCCCCGGCTGGTCAAATTCCAGAACGCTTAAATAAGAAGGCGCAATGGACACAATCGTCTTAATTCCCTGCTTGAGATACCCTTTTACCCGCTCCATATCACTGGCAAAGGTCTTGGCATTCTGGGGACAGATTTCCAGACACTGCCCGCAATGAATACAGTGATCCTCCATGATATGAGCCTGCTCGTTCTGAACCGAGATCGCCTTCACCTCGCAATAGCGTACACATTTATAACAATGCCTGCATCCTGCA
>CAOKJI010000260.1 GCA_948468495.1 uncultured Dorea sp.
AATTGAGCGGCTGCTGTCGGCAGAACTGGGTATTAGTCCCGGGAAACTGAATGAAACAGGTACGGTATATTCCGTTTGTACTGACAGGAAACAACCGTATATTAAAATACTTGCATATAGAAATTGTGTGGCAGTCTGTACATCCAAGGAGTTATCTGTAAAGATACCGGAACTTTTACAGGGGAAAAGCCGGGACGAGATTTTTGAATTACCGTTTGTGTATGGACAGACGATACATTATGTTCCTGACACCAGGGCTTTAGGCGGAGTCTCAGGAACACCGGGTTATGATTGCGAATTTCTCTACGGAAGGGAGATTCTGGCATTAAAGGGGTTAACAGGTTTTGAAAATTCTCTGGCATTTGACAGTAATGGAACGACTCCTGCAAAAGCCGCCTGTATTGCAAGAGAAGGCGGCAGAATGATTGGGGCGGCCGGAGCGTCGGAGACATCTGTTAAGGATGTGTGGGAGGTTGGCGTGGATGTTATGGAGGAACACAGAAATGCCGGCCTGGGGACATGGCTGGTAAGCAGGCTTACAGAAGAGCTGCTTCAACAGAATATTGTTCCATTTTATTCGGCGTCTGTGACAAATATTGGCTCGCAGATGGTAGCCGCCAGATGCGGGTATGCGCCGCTATGGGTTGATACGTATGGAACTATTCTGGATGGCAGCTCTGTATATCATCCGATTGTTCGCAGGCTGTCTCTTTAAATTTATGCCATCCGTACAGGTGGAATTTATGCAGGCATGTGGGGGGATGGTAAAGAACCATATTCCGTTTCTTCTTCCCAATTTTACCTTTCGATTTCGCTGATAATATTTTCTTTCATGATTTTTCTCGCCGGAATGAATACTGCCAAAACCGCAATCAAGAGATTCAGTATCATAATTCCAGCCATGATTCCATTCGGAACCGATGTTGTAAAATGCAGGAATTGCACGACATGAGCCATATAGTAATTCATAATCCGCCGCAGAAGGAGATGGTAAATCAGGAAAATGAACACGTCTGCCAGGATTCCATATAGAAGGCCTGTTTGTAATATCATCTTATAGAGCCCGCTGTCTGTGATTCCCATCGCCCTCATAATGCCATATTCCCTCTTACGGGACAAAATCGAATAATTCATGCTGTTCATAATGTGGAACAGACTTATTATCAGTAAAATAACCGCCATTCCTGAGAAAAACGCCTGCTGCTGACGCAGATAATTCTTCTGTGTTTTAATTGCTAAAGTGTAATCCTGTAAAACAGCCTTTGGAACATCTTGTATTGCCTGCAATATCTGGCTGCCTGCGACGTCAGTATCAACTTCCGCAGCCGGAGATGCATTTACAAAACTGTAATCTGTGATTCCAAACTGACTTTCCATCTGCGGATTCGTCATGATCACACTCTGCATATTGCTCCAGGGCTCCACGTTCAAATAACCGATTTCCTGCATCAGAGTCCGGTTTACGATGGCTGCGATTTCAAATTCCTTCTCAATATAGTCTTCTTCTGGATTTTGGAATTTTAAAATCTCTGATGAACAATTCTGCTCCTTCGGCGCCCGCAGGGTAATCGTGTCCCCCGGATGTTTTCCGTAAAAATTATAGTTTCCCTGTCCATCCTGATTTGCAACAGCTATAATTTTATTTCCTTCCGTCAGTTCCTCTGGAACAATTCCGCCTTCTAAGACATATTCCTGTAACTGCTCCAAAATCCCCGCGTCGTAGCCATAGACGTCATACTTAATGCCGTAGGTTCCATTCTCTTTTTCCACGCAGATACCGCCGAAATTCTGCCGGAAATATCCATCTTTATTCTGCTCGTCAAAATATTGCTCCCATTCCAGCTCTTGCTTTTGAATGATAATCTCGCCCAGAGTATACTTCGCTGCATAGACCTCTGATAATTCAGGCATCTCTTTTATCTTACCAATGACCGTCTTTGGTATGGTATCCGACAGCTCATTAGATTTAACGGAGATCCGAAACGCTGCTCCCAAACCGTCATCTGATTTCATGGACATTTCCACATGGATTTTCATATTCTCCGTCATATACGTAGTACAAAGAAAAATACATCCGCCAATCGAAAGGGAAAGCAAAATACCAGTTACTTTTTTCTTATTGGAAAATATAAACTTTCTGACTACCACGGGAACCAGATTATATCTTTTCAGGCTATATACTTTTCTTCTTCGTGTAATATAAGAAGTGTCGCCGTTCATAATCTGCCGGGCAGACTGTTTTCGCATCCTGCGCACCGTAAAAAGTCCAACCAGGGCCAATGCCGCAAACAGGAATACAAATCCAGTTATTATGGCATCCCACGACATATGGAATGCTGTGTTTACCGTACCGTTTGTATAAATCTGGTCTGTACCTGACAATTCAACTCCCGTTGTCATTCCCGCTGTTGTAAAAACGCCGGCCAGATTCTGATAAAACAGTTTCAGGATTCCATTGCCCAAGAGACAGCCAAAAGGGTAGCCAATTAGGAATAGTGTCCATAGTTCCAGAATCAGAGTTCCACGTATGCTTTCTTCACTGATTCCTAATATCTGCATCATTCCGTATTCCGAGGTCCTTTTGGAAACTGAAATCGTAAAAATACTATAGGTTACAAATAAGCTGAAGAGACAGAGCAAAAAGAGCATCCCATTGAATGCCAGATTATATTCGCTCTGTAATTTCAGAACAATATAAGTAAAATTACCGTCCTCATCTGTCAATGCGAACTTTACAATATCCAGGATGCTGTCCGGTTTTTCTCCGCCGAGATAGCCGGTCACTTTATCATTTGCCGTTACTGTATCACTGGGAATTTCGTATTTTTTCTGAAAGGCGTTCAACTGCGAGTATAATTTTTCTTCTTCATCAAATTTCAGATATAAAAAAGGCTGGCTTCCCCGTCCTGCAAATTCCTTCCCGACAAAGATTTCCATTTCATCGGAACCGGACGCCCAGGCGCTTTTTATGATACCGGTAAGAATATAATTTTCTCCATTGAGCTGCAGCGCATCGCCAATCTTTCCGGAAAACCCAAGATTCCCCAATGTGTACCAATCTGCAGCGATTTCATTTTCACCCTGAGGATATGTTCCGTCCGCCAGCTCGCGATGTGTCATCTGACGGTAAGATTCATCTGTATTCAGAAAATAAATCAGATACGGTTCTGTTACAACATCTTTCATTTCCGCTTTCCCGACATGCTCCAGACAAAAGCCATCGCCCGTTTCCCCACCCTGAACTGATTCAAAGGTATCCGTCTTGGCCTCTACATAATAGTGCCAGTCTCCGTACATCGTCCTATTATTTTCCAACTCGTTCATCTGGCTGCTGTACATCAGGGAACTGACTCCGGACAACAAGGCCGCCGTCAAAATGATACTTGCGAGGATTGCCAAGGTCTGGCTTTTATAATATCTCATATACCGACAGGCTAGTTTTAACATACGTTATCACCGCCTTTGTGGGATGTCAGGCGATTTCCTGCTGTTACCATACCATCTTCAATATGGATGATCCGATCGCAGAGCTGTGCAATGGCTTCATTATGCGTCACCATCAAAATCGTCTGGTTATATTTACGGCAGCTTGCCTTTAGCAGTCCGATAACCTCAATGGTCGTGCCGGAGTCAAGATTTCCAGTCGGTTCGTCCGCCAGCAGAATGGCAGGCTTATTTACCAGCGCCCTTGCAATTGCCACGCGCTGCTGCTGCCCGCCGGATAACTCGCTGGGATATTTTTTCTGTTTATCCCAGATTCCCAGTTCCTCCAGCAGTTCTTTTATATACTTCCGGTTTGTATGTTTTCCCTTATCAAACGTGACTGGAAGAGCAACATTATCATATACATTCAGAACCGGCATTAAGCTGTAATTCTGGAAAACAAATCCAATATTTCTCCTTCGGAAAATTGTCAGTTCCTTTCTTGTGAGTGAATTGATTTCTTTTCCATTTACCAGGATTTGTCCCTTCGTTGGAGTATCCAGGCCGCCAATCAGATTCAAAAGAGTGCTCTTTCCAGAACCGCTGGTTCCGACAATGGCTATAAACTCGCCCTTTTTTACCTGTATACTGATATCCTTTAACGCTTTAACCTGATTTTCTTTTTCGCCATATATCTTTTCCACATGGCTTAATTCTAATATAGGCTTCACTGATCACCGCTCCTTTACTGTTGATACTAGAGCGTGTTTGAAAATTCATTCCTACAATCTGCCGCCCCACTTCGCCCCAGA
>CAOKJI010000261.1 GCA_948468495.1 uncultured Dorea sp.
TTAGACTACGTTGGCAGGAAGTTCACTGGAATGTTGTCTCGCCTTGCTTCGTATGTCGCAGTTTGCAGACCAGAGCAGGCGGCGTGTGAACTTAGTAGTGGCGGCTATTTTTGTGTAAAATTTATTATCTTCCCTTTCAGAAGAAATAGTAGTATAATGGAAGCTATTGAGGAAGCTTTGCTTCCAAAGGGGGCGCGTTAGAAACGACAAATGCGGTGGAGGGACTATTATGAGCGATAAGCAGGGCATGCATCTAAAGGGAAGGTTAAAGTTATACATGCAATGGCCAGTAGTCATGTCGGTCATTCTGATTGCTATGACTGGATGGATTTATTATATTGATCATAAAGCGGGAATGCTGATGGCGGCCTGCGTACTGGTTTATCTGGTTGTTACAATTTCATTGTATTTTTATAATAAATCAACGCTTATGCGTGCTCTGGTGGAATTTGCAGCACAATATGGCGCTATGCAGAACAGGCTTTTGAAAGAATTGGAGATGCCGTACGCCATTTTGCTGGAGAATGGAAAGATTCTTTGGATGAATGATGAATTTGAGGCGATTCTGGGAGATAGATCCAGACAGGATGCGAGCCTTTCCCGATACATGAATGAGATTAACCGGGGGATTTTTCCAAAGGAGGAGGGCCAGCAGACGCAGGTAGAAATCAGCTTTGAAGAGCGGGAGTATTTAGCGAAGCTTCGGCGCATTCCGGTAAAGGAAGTGGATGGAATCCCGCCTGCGATAGAGATTCCGCTGGGCTCAAAGAGTTTTATAGCAGTCTGTCTTGAGGATGTGACGGAGCTGAATGAGTACATTCAGGCGAAAGAAGAGCAGAGACTGGTTGCAGGTCTGATTTATATTGATAATTACGATGAAGTGATTGAGAGTGTGGAGGAAGTCAGGCAGAGTCTTTTGCTTGCTTTGATAGACCGGAAGATTAATCAGTATTTCTCGAAGGTAAACGGGATTGTTAAAAAGGTAGAGACGGATAAATATTTTATTGTAATTGCCAAACGCGATTTCAAACAGTTGGAAGAGGATAGATTCTCTCTTCTTGAAGAGGTGAAATCTGTGAATGTAGGCAATACGATTCCTGTGACGCTGGGTATTGGTCTGGGTATCAGCAGGGAGGGCTATAGCCAGAGTTATAGTTATGCGCGGGTTGCCATTGACCAGGCGCTTGCAAGAGGCGGCGATCAGGCAGTTGTTAAGGATTGCAGCGGTATTACTTATTACGGCGGCAAGAGGGAGATGACTTCAAAGAATACCCGTGTTAAGGCCCGCGTTAAGGCGGAAGCGTTGAGAGAGTATATGATGACCAGCGATTATATTCTGGTTATGGGGCATAAGATGACGGATGTGGACTCGCTGGGAGCGGCGATTGGTATTTACCGGGCGGCTGTTTCGGTTGGCAAGACGGCGCATATTGTGCTGAATGATCCGGCGATGGCGGTGCGTTCTCTGTATGAGAGTTATGTGAAAAGTACAGACTATCCGGAGGATATGTTTGTAAGCTCTGAGGAAGCCAGAGAGATGGTTAGCGATGATTCCATGGTGGTTGTTGTAGATACGAACCGTCCGCAGATGACAGAGTGTCCAGAGCTATTACAGATGACGACGAACATCGTTGTACTGGATCATCATAGACAGGGAAGCGATAATATTGATAAGGCCAGACTTTCTTATATAGAGCCTTATGCATCTTCTGCCTGTGAGATGGTTTCTGAGATACTTCAGTATATTGCAGAAGATGTGAAGCTTCCGGCCATGGAAGCCAGCAGTATGTTTGCCGGCATGATGGTGGATACGAATAACTTCACAAACCGGACAGGAGTAAGAACCTTTGAGGCGGCGGCATATTTGAGAAGATGCGGCGCAGACATTCCTTATGTGCGTAAAATCTTTAGAGACGACATGGATTCTTACCGCGCGAAGGCGTCTATTATTAGTAATGCAGAAGTTTACAGACAGCGGTTTGCTATTGCCAGAGGTGAGAATCTTAAGGTGGATAGTCCGACGATTATTGGAGCCCAGGCAGCCAATGAGCTGTTAGATATTGATGGGATTCACGCGTCATTTGTTGTGACAGTCTATAATGGAAGAAGCTATGTAAGCGCGCGTGCGATTGACGAAGTGAACGTGCAGATTATTATGGAACGTTTAGGCGGCGGCGGACACTTAAATATGGCGGGCGCGCAGTTTGAGCATACGAATGTAAGCGAAGTTATTTATAAAATTAAAGCTCAGTTAGACAAAATGATTGAAGAAGGAGATATTTAGGATGAAGGTTATTTTATTAGAGGATGTAAAATCTCTTGGAAAAAAAGGTGAGATTGTAAATGTTAACGATGGATATGCAAGAAATTTTCTGATTAAGACCGGGAAAGGCGCGGAGGCGAATAATAAGAATCTGAATGATTTGAAGCTTCAGAAGGCAAAGGAAGACAAGGTCGCGAAAGAGAATCTGGATGCTGCAAAGGCCCTTGGAGACAAGCTGAAAGCAGGGAAGGTGGAGCTGTCAATTAAGACCGGAGAAGGCGGCAAGGCATTTGGCTCCGTTTCCTCGAAAGAAATAGCGGCGGCGGCAGAAGAGCAGCTGGGGCTGAAGGTTGACAAAAAGAAGATACAGCTAAAAGAAACGATTAAGAATGTGGGCACATTTGACGTTCCTGTTAAGCTGCATCCAAAGGTAACGGCTGAGCTCAAAGTAGTGGTGAAAGAAGAGGCATAGAATCGAAGAAGAGAACGTTCCGGATTATAAGAGGGCAGCTTGTCTGAAAGATTTATATGGAGGGGAAGATGGAGGAAGCGCTTATTAAAAGGGTATTGCCTCACAGCATAGAGGCAGAGCAGGCTGTCATTGGAGCTATGCTGATGGATAAGGAAGCCATTGTTGCCGCGTCGGAAATGATAAGCCGCGAAGACTTTTATCAAGTGTCACAGGGAATTATTTTTGAATCAATGACAGAGCTTTTCAATGAGGGGAAACCGGTAGATCCGGTAACGCTTCAGGAGCGGCTGAAGGAAAAGGATGTGCCGGAAGAATTTTCTTCTTTGAAGTATCTGGGCGAACTAGCCATGGCGGTCCCTACTTCGGTGAATGTAAGATCTTATGCGCAGATTGTGTATGAGAAATCCATGATGCGCAAGCTGATTAAGATTAATGAAGAGATTGCGAATACATGTTATGTGGGCGCGGAACCTGTGGATGTGATTATGGAGAGCACAGAAAAGCGGATATTTGAGCTTCTACAGAACCGTAATACAGGAGACTATGTTCCCATCAAAGAAATTGTTCTGAATGCTCTGGACAGGATTGAAATGGCTTCCAAAAGTAAAGGTACGGTGACAGGAATCCCTACCGGGTTCTCGGATTTGGATTATAAATTATCCGGTCTTCAGCCGTCTGATTTGATACTTGTGGCAGCCAGACCTTCTATGGGTAAGACAGCTTTTGTGCTGAATATCGCTCAGCACGTGGCTTTTAAGCAGGATAAAAGCGTAGCTATTTTCAGTCTGGAGATGTCGAAGGAGCAGTTGGTAAATCGTTTGTTTTCACTGGAATCTCATGTAGACGCACAGAGTCTTAGAACCGGTAATCTGAAAGATGCGGATTGGGAGAAGCTGATTGAAAGCGCGGGGATTATTGGAAAGTCGCACTTGATTATTGATGATACGCCGGGAATATCTGTGACGGAGCTTCGCTCAAAGTGCCGCAAGTATAAATTAGAGCAGGATTTGAAATTAATTATTATTGATTATCTGCAGTTGATGAGCGGAAGTCTAGGTAAACGCAGCGATTCCAGACAGCAGGAGATTTCGGAGATTTCCCGTTCTCTAAAAGCAATTGCAAGAGAGCTGAATGTTCCGGTAATTGCGCTGTCGCAGCTTAGCCGGGCGGTAGAACAGCGTCCGGATCACAGACCTATGTTGTCGGATTTGAGAGAATCCGGAGCAATTGAGCAGGATGCGGATGTGGTCATGTTCATTTACAGAGACGATTACTATAATAAGGATACGGATACGCCGAATCAGGCGGAAATTAATATAGCCAAGCAGAGAAACGGTCCGATAGGAGTCGTGAATTTGGCGTGGATTCCAAATTATACAAAGTTTGCAAACCTGCAATGGAGAGAATAAGGGCTGGAATACAGCCCTTATTCTTAAGTAATAGATCCAGGAAGCAGCATCTTTTTTAATTTGCCTACGGGGCTTGTCTGTGATGATT
>CAOKJI010000262.1 GCA_948468495.1 uncultured Dorea sp.
CCATTTTCTCTCAGGCCCTCAGCGCGGTATGGGTGATTCGGTTTCTTTCATCGGAGAAAAGCGCGGTTCGTCTAAGAATTTCCAATATGAAGATTCGTCCAGAGATTATCAAACAGATAGGGGCGCTGGGGATATCGCCTTTTATCATGCAGTCTACGGAAAGTCTGGTGAGTATTACACTGAACTCCGGTCTCCAGCGTTACGGCGGAGATTTGTATGTGGGGACGATGTCTATCATGACCAGCGTAATGCAGCTGATTGTCATTCCGGTACAGGGAGTGGCGCAGGGCGTGCAGCCGATTATCAGTTATAATTATGGCGCGGGAAATGCCGAGAGAGTTAAGGAGGCGTTTAAAAAGCTGATTATCATCTGTTTTGTCGGAACCTTTTTGCTGGCAGGCGTGGCTGTTGGAAGGCCCTCTGTCTATGCGAGGATTTTTACAGATAATCAGGAATTGATTGATTTGACCTGTAAAATGATGCCGGTATATTTTCTCGGAATTACCATATTTGGAATCCAGTCTTCCTGCCAGAGCACATTTCTTGCGCTGGGACAGGCGAAGGTGTCGCTGTTTATTGCGCTGCTCAGGAAGGTTATTCTGCTGATTCCTCTTGCGATAATTTTGCCAAAGTATATGGGAGTTATGGGAATTTACCGGGCGGAACCCATTGCGGATATTATTTCAGTGCTTACTACATCGGTGCTGTTTTTTATTACATTTAGAAGAATTATGCGAGATATGCGGAGAAATCAGGAGTTACCAGAGCAGGCGGAGTGTGAATTGTAGTCTGCCCGGCGGATTTTGTTTCACAAAAGTATTTGACAAGAGTGGTAAAATGTGCTAAGATACAAAAAGTGTGAAGAAAAGAAAGTAGAGTATCCACTCTCACCATAGCACAATTGGGTGACTATTGGTTTGATATTGAAGGCATAAGAGACATATTTGTTATTATATATGTATATATTTATGTGGAGATATAGGTGGATAGTCTGCGGCTATTCACCTGTTTTATGTTGTCATATATCCCGGAAAGTTAAGCTTTACGGGGAAAAGAAACTGGCGATGTAGGAAAAGAGTTTATGATGGAGGTGCACTACAATTAGCGAATTAATGATCAACGAGCAGATTAGGGACAGAGAGGTACGCGTTGTCAGCGCAAGTGGGGAACAGCTTGGAATTATGTCCTCAAGAGACGCTATGAAGCTCGCGCAGGAAGCAGAATTAGATTTGGTTAAGATTGCCCCAAAGGCCCAGCCACCGGTATGTAAGATTATTGATTACGGCAAGTATAAGTATGAACAGACCCGTAAGGAGAAAGAGGCAAAGAAGAAGCAGAAAACGGTGGAAATCAAAGAAGTACGTATGTCACCGAATATTGATACGAACGATTTGAATACAAAGATTAATAATGCCAAGAAGTTTCTTGTGAAAGGAAATAAGGTAAAGGTTACGCTGCGTTTCAGAGGAAGAGAGATGGCGCATGTGCAGCAGAGCAGACATATTCTGGATGATTTTGCAGAGACTCTGAAGGATATTGCTTCCATAGAGAAGCCGCCGAAACTCGAGGGACGTAACATGAGCATGGTTTTAACCGTAAAACGTTAAAAATATAAAATACTTATTAAGGAGGATTCTAATCATGCCAAAAATTAAAACAAATAGAGCCGCTGCTAAGCGCTTCAAAAAAACAGGTACAGGTAAATTAAAAAGAAATAAAGCTTATAAGAGCCATATCTTAACGAAGAAGTCTACAAAGAGAAAGAGAAATCTCAGACAGTCTACAATTACAGACGCTACTAATGTAAAGAATATGAAGAAAGTATTACCATATCTCTAAGATTTGGGAAATATTGAAGGAGGAATAAGACATGGCAAGAATTAAAGGCGGATTAAATGCGAAAAAGAAACACAATAGAACATTAAAATTAGCGAAGGGATACAGAGGAGCGCGTTCTAAGCAGTACAGAGTTGCGAAGCAGTCTGTAATGAGAGCTCTCACTTCTGCATATGCAGGAAGAAAGCAGCGCAAGCGCCAGATGCGTCAGTTATGGATTGCGCGTATTAATGCTGCAGCAAGGATGAACGGTTTGTCATACAGCAAATTTATGCATGGTCTTAAGCTGGCTAATGTTGATATGAACAGAAAGATGCTTGCAGAGATGGCAGTTAACGATGCAGCCGGATTTGCAACACTTGCCGAGACTGCAAAGAGTAAACTGGCGTAATTTGGTTTACGCTTTATGCAGAGCTTTGTATTTGATATAATAAATATCTATTAAAATTGAGATTAAAATATTATATTTTTTGTTGACATCCGTCTGAGGATGTAGTATTATAATCTTCGGACGGTTTGAGTCATGCGGAAGTGTCGGAACTGGCAGACGAGCAAGACTAAGGATCTTGTAGCTTTCGAGCTGTGTGGGTTCAAGTCCCATCTTCCGCATTGAGTAGCAACAAATCTTGCAGAAACAAGGTTCGTTGCTATTTTTGTATTCGGAGAGTTTTAATTTTATCAGGAGAGGAGCAAAGATGGAACAGAGAGAGATTACGGAACAAATTAGAAAGTTACATTCAGAAGACGCGGGAAAGTTTATTAAAATCAGAGATATCTTTGAGGATGTTGTAGGAGAAGGGGAGCTTAGCAGCGTGCAGGCCCTCAGCGACCAGCAGTTTGAAAGACTCCGCAGCAGATTTCGGGATGCGGACGTCCCGTTTATCTGGTGTAATACGAAGGAAGCAGTTTATCAACTGCAGAAGGCTATTTATAATTGCCGTTCTAAGTCAGGGAGCAGATACGATGATTACCCGGCTGGAAAGAAGTCAGCAAAGACAAAGAAAAAGGGACTTTTCGGATTATTCCGATAAATATTGCGGGATGATAAGGTTTAATATTTGATAATATGGATAATTCGCGAGTAGTTCGGAAGAAGGAATATGTGTAATGAAGCAGCAGGATAATAGCGTCCTGCTGTTTCTATTAATAATAGAAAGCTTCTTTCACAATACTATAAAGCCTTTCGAGAGGATGCACAGCTATGCGTGGGAAGAACAAAAGCAATTTGTAAGATTTTTGCAAAGTTGCTTAAATTTTGTTTAACATTTGCTTAAAATTCACTGTTGGAATATTTTTCTGCTTGATTATTGAGGGAGGGGTGTTTTATAATGGGCTCTGTATTACTGAGGAGAGTTTATATAATAGGAGGACAGAAGATGTATAAGAGAGTACTGGCAGGAATACTTACTTTGTGCCTGTTAATGGGCAATGCAATGATAGTTTCTGCAGAAGAACCGGAGACTGTAGAGAATACTGCTGCATCCGAAGTGAATCCAGGGAATGAGCAGACGCAGACAGATTCTGAAGCTGAATTGGAGGACGGGCAGACGCAGGCAGATTCTGAAGCTGAATTGGAGGACGGGCAGACACAGGCGGATTTCGGAGCTGAAACAGAGATTACACAGACGCCGGAAGCCCCTCCGGCAAATAGCTGGCGTTACATAAATGGAGAGAGGATTGACAGCGACGGACCTGTTGTACAGTCAGAAGAAGGTGAGATTGAGACCAGAGGAGTCAAGCGTTATCGCAAAGGCATAGACGTCAGTCAGTGGCAGGGAATGATTGACTGGGAAAAGGTAAAGGCTTCCGGGGTTGAATTTGCAATTCTTCGCTGTGGATTCAGTGTAGATAAAGAAAAATATGACGACAAGTACTGGCGAAGGAATGTTGCCGAGTGTGAGAGACTGGGAATACCATATGGCGTATACATCTATTCTTATGCGCAGGATGAAGAGTGGGCTTTGAGCGAGGCGGAGCATGTACTGCGATTGGTAAAGGGGCATAAGCCCTATTATCCGATTTATTTCGATATGGAAGATAAGTCTACGGAAGACTGTGATCTTGCGGCAATTGCAACTACTTTCTGTAATAGAATCAAACAAGCCGGATATAAGGTAGGAGTTTATGCTAATTTATACTGGTGGAACACGAAGCTTACAGACAAGTGTTTCTCTCAGTGGGACCGCTGGGTGGCCCAGTGGGACACTAGTACCTGTTCCTATAAGGGCGCTTATAGCTTCTGGCAGTATTCTGACAACGGAAGAGTAAATGGAATCGAAGGCCCGGTGGACATGAATTACCTTGTTGTAGATGATTATCCGGCAGACGCAGGCACTCCAGGCGGAGACAATGCTGGAAAAGATGAAGAGGATATGCCGTTTTTTGA
>CAOKJI010000263.1 GCA_948468495.1 uncultured Dorea sp.
TGCCATGCATCCGGAAGAAGCTGCCGGTGGCAGGTTCTGTAGGTGAACTACCGACTAACCGAGACTAAGCCACTCAGGAATGCCTTCGTGCCCAAGTCTCGGTAAGTCGCTATTTCATCTCCATTAAAAACGCTTCTGAATTGTCTGCTTAGAGAGTGTATCCTGATTCAATTCGCTGTTTACCAGCCGCCCAGTGAACAGTATCATAAAATATTACTGTTCATTCTCAAAGTCTATGATTCTCTGGACCTTATCCACTGACCTGCAGTTCGGGTCCCATTCTACTGACAGGTATTCTTTTACCAGTTCCTTGGCAAGCTGAATCCCGATTACCTGTGAACCCATGGTAATCACATTAGCATGATTGGAAAGCTCTGCTCTCTGTGCCTGGTATACGTCATGAATACATGCGGCGTAAGCGCCCTTCACTTTGTTGGCTGCAATTGATACGCCGATACCGGTTCCGCAGACTACGATTCCTCTGTCATACTCTTTTGCCGCAACTGCTTTGGCAACCTCAATGGCTGTATTGGCATAAATCGGGTCCTCGCTTCCGAAATCCCCTACTTCATGGCCCAATCCTTTCACATACTCCATAAGCTGCAATTTAAACTCCTGTGCGTTCGGGTCGCATCCAAATGCTATCTTCATCTTCATATCCTCCTACAAATAATTTATCATCTCTCCCAGTGATTCATAGATACAGGTCGGCTCTGTCTCCGACTCTGCCACTGTCTGCATATCCGCCTCTCCGGTTAATACCAGAAATCCTTTCGCTCCGTTATTCACTCCTGTTGCCACATCCGTATACAGCCGGTCTCCTACAAATGCCATTTCAGAAGGCCCATAGCCGGTTATCTCCGTAATCATCTCCACCGTCTCTTTCCATGGCTTCCCTAAGAAACGGGGCTTCACACCGGTAGAATCCGTAATCAGACTGCACATGGCGCCGCAGTCCGGCATAAAACCATACTCCGTCGGACAGTTCGTGTCCATATGCGTAGCAATAAATGGAACGCCATTTCTCACATAATGACAGATTCGGTCCAACTTATGATAAGTCAGCGTGGTGTCAAAGCTCTGCACCGCAACATCCGGGTCCTCCTCCACAAGCCGGATGCCCTTTGCCCTCCAGTTCTCTTCCAAAACCGGCGTACCGTTCAGATACACCCCCGCTCCCGGATAATGTACCTTCAGAAACTCTGCGCACACATCTCCTGCCGTCACAACCTTGCTTTCCTGCACATCCAGTCCCAGCTTATGTAACTTCTCCACATAGATTCCAGGAACTTTGGAAGCGTTGTTCGTAAAGAAAATGTAATCTCTGTCCTCCGAAGCTTCCACCTGACGGATAAAATCAAGCGCCCCTTCAATCAACTGTTCTCCCAGATATACCGTCCCATCCATATCCAGGACGAACAGCTTTACATCCTTTAATGCCTCTTCCTTCTTCAGCATGTCATCATCCCTTCTTCATCCATTATCCGTAGATTTCCTTCGTAATCTTATCTGCAATCTCCTCTAAGCGGCCATGTTCCTTTGCAAACTGCATCACTGAATATCTCGGTCTCACACTGTAACCTTTCAGCAGACTCTCATGGAATAATTCTCTGGAAATGCCAATCTCCTTCGGGCTTACCGGCGCTCCGCCTTTGGCAAGCAGACGTTCAATCTCCTCATGAGACGGACACTGTTCCTTCGTTCCTTCCGGCAGTATATCTTCCAGTTCCTCAAAGAATCTGGCAATCACCGGCGTTGCGACGCCTACCTGAATCCCATGATGGTGCGGATTCTCACCCTTAGCAATGGAATCCATCTCCCAGAAGTGGGACAGCATATGCTCCGCCCCGGACGCAGGCCTTGAGATATTAATTAACGCCATGGCAACTCCTGTAAGTGTCAGCGCCTCCATCAGCGCCCCCAGAGACTCGCCGTTCCTCTCTTTCAATCCTTCCGCCTTAGCAAAACATGCATCCAGCGCCTTTCTCACCAGCGTCACACAGGTATCGCACCGGTAATCGCCATTTGCCTTCACCGCCAAATCCCAGTCTGCAAGCGCCGTAATCTTGCCAATCACATCGCCGTAACCCGCCTGAATCAAATCCTGAGGAGCCGTCTGCAGGATATCCGTATCCCCCACCAGGCCATAAGTTAAATGCGCAACCGGCGAATACTTGTATCCCTGGGAAATAATCGGCGCACCGTCAGCAACATAACCGTCCATCGAAGGCGCCGTTGCAACGATAATATAGGGAATCTTCGTACGTGAAGTTACAAACTTCACAGAATCATTCAGCACGCCAGAGCCAACTGCAATCATCAGTTTTACATCCATATCATGCTCCTGAAGAATCCTTCCCAGCGTTTTCTCATCCGGAAGGAGAATGTCCTCTCCCACGTCAAACAAAAGCTCCTTCACATGAAAACCATGGTCTTTCAACAACTGAACCGCTTTCTTTCCCGCCACTTCATAAGTGTTGTTATCAAATACCACCAGAATCTTATCCTCTTTAAAAGGCTTTGCAATCTTAGGCAGCTCTTCGATAGCGCCCTTTCCAATCGCCATATCGTGAACGCTGAAATTGTGACGGCGTCCACAGGAACAGTCAAATTCTGTCCGCGGCATTTCATTGATTGTCATGTTAAGAATCTCATTCATAATCATACCTCCCTGCATCATTGTGCATGTATTATTCTTCAGACGCCAGCGCCTTAGCGCACTGTACGTCTGTAATTAACGTGTTAATGTATCTTCCCCGAATCGCTCCCCGGATTGCCGGAAGCTTCCAGAGTCCTCCGGCAATACCTACCGTCCTCGGAATCTTCCTCAGCTTATGTATATCAATACCGATTACCATATTGTCATTGCGGAAGGCGGCTGTATCCCCAGTCTCATCGTAAAACTGCATACACAGCTCTCCCGCGGCATTTCTCTCAACCAGAGAATCTATCTCATTCTCCTTGAAATACCCGGTTGCCTGTATCGCCGACTCTTCATTCGGATAACCAATTCCAACCAGCGCGACGTCCAGCCGTCCGAACAATCCGATAGCAGACAAAAGACTTTCCTCCCTCATCAGCTCATCCCGAATCTGTCTGCCGGACACCCTGGCAGGCGCATGAAGCGGAACGAATACTCCCCCGTAAAACCTGGCCATACTCTCAGCAAGACTGTTGGCATGAAGCTCCGTCCGAAGTCTCCCCATTCCTCCAATCAGCGGAACGAAAGTAACCTTCTCCGCCTTTGGATTCACCAGAGACGAGGTCATGTGATAAAGCGTTGAACCCATGGACACTCCCACAATATCGCCGTCCCGAATCAAATACTGTAAATACCCGGCCGCCGCATTCCCAAGAGCCGTCTCTAAATCCTCACCCGAATCCCCGCAGTTCACAACCAGCACCTCGCGAAGTCCATAAAGCCTTTCCAGCTTCTGTTCTAATTCCCAGTGCTCTATCGTATCCAGACCCGGAATCTTAATCTGCACAATATTCTGTTCTCTGGCAGACGTCAAAAGCCGCGCGACAGTCGGCCTTGACAGCCCAAGCTGCTTCCCAATCTCCTGCTGGCTGGCATTCTGATTATAATACAAATCACATACCTTAATCATCAGGCGGGCGTCATCAATTATCTTTTTCATACGGTTATCTCTCCTGTGATTTTATTATAAATGACTCCTCTGTATCTGTCAATACTTATTTTCCATTTATTTTTACATTTTGAATGTAATTATATCGCTTTTACAACTTATATTCAATTTTAGTTTTTATTATTTTTACATTTTGTAAATATATAGCTTGTGCAGCTCATTTCTTACCGCGCATATGCTCATGCATCGGAGAGTTTTTCCGGTATAGCAAAAAGAGCAGCCCTACAGGCTACTCTCCTCCCGGTCCGTCGCGCCTTGGCACTTCGTCCGGTTTAACTTGTGAGACGGCCGCATGGCCATCAGCGGCGCCCTTAGGCATAATATCTGAAGCGGAATTATCATAAGTATCTTTTCCCGGCTTCTTATCGGAAGGAATCGGTGAATCCTCATAAATAGAAGATTCCCGGTTACCCTCATAGGCGTCCTTGGTCTGAGTATAATCTCCCGACTGCATTTTCATCCTATACACACTCCTTTCTTTCTTAGAATGCGCAGATATACAATGAAATATTCTGATAAATTATTTCGTTGACGCAGACAGAATATGTGACTTATAATAGAAACA
>CAOKJI010000264.1 GCA_948468495.1 uncultured Dorea sp.
CCAGCCGCTGATTGCCAAGCCATAGAATGGGCGCGGCATCCTTTGACCGAAATACAGACAGAATACTGTTAAGCAGCCCCTGATTCGGATCATAGATTGCCGAAAAGATTGCCGAAATTACAACGACAGACAATATATTCGGGATATAGAATATAATCCGGAAAAAGTTCTGTCCCTTAATCTTTTCTCTGGACAGGATTGCCGCAAAGATTAATGCAAACGCCATGGTAATAATGGTCACCAGCACAATCAGCAGAATGGAGTTCTGGAACGAGCGGTAAAACTTATCATCCTGAAACAGAATCTTAAAATTATTCATACCGACAAATGTTTTATTGTTCGAGAACCCGCCCCATTTATACATGGACATCTTGAATACATTGATTGTGGGAATGAGCATAAATATGATGAACAAAATGACCGACGGCAGTATACACACTGCAATAAAGCCATTTCTGCCTCTTTTATTCTTCATTCTCCGCCCTCCTCTCAAAATCCTGATACAACGTTCCTTCCTATACGCAAAAGTTTGCCATACCAGAAAACAAAATATAGGAAAATCAAACCGCTTCCCTATAAACTAAGACAGGGGGACAATTATTTGTCCCCCCACCCTGATTCTACCTGTTACTACATTGCGTCTCTTAACTTGTCACTTGTCTCTTCTACTCCGGTCTGCCACTCTTCCACCGTCTTGTCTCCGCTTACGATACTGTCAACAGCCTTGAACAGAGAATCTGCCATAGATACGCCCTCTACAGGCTCTGTAGCTGCAAATCCGCCCATTACTGCCACTGCGGCGTCATTGTCATATACCTGGTAATATAACTTATTTTCATCGCTCAGCTTCTCGGAAATTCCATTTATCGGCTGAACTGCTCCTGCGTTTGCAAAAATCTCTGCCGCTTTGTCCGAATACATAAATGCAACCCATTCCATTGCAAGTTCCGGGTTCTTCGCCTCTGCCGGCACCCAGAGCTGCTCAAAGAATGTGAAGGACGACGGCTTCTCACCTGCCGCAACTGCTGGAACTGCTGTGAAGCCCCACTCGAATCCGTCTGCTCTCGGCGCGTCTGCCATCTCGCCCGGCAGCCATGTTCCGTTCGGGCAGAAGATTGCTTTGTTGTCAAGGATTAACTGCTGGTTCTTGGTGAAGCCTTCGTCATTAGCATTGCCCACTGTCGTAGGCTCTACATACTCTGCAAGCTTTCCAATCAGCTCAAATACTGCCGTCGCTTCGTCAGACTCCCAGATTCCATCCTCATAGGTCATACATTTGTTATAGAAATCAGCTCCGCCTGACGACTCTAACAACGCATAGGTAAACGCGTCAAAATAACCGGTAGTCGGATAGGTAAAGAGAGCAATCCCTTCTTCCTTTGCCTTATCGCCAAGCTCCCACATTTCTTCCCATGTAGTAGGAACTTCCCACTTCTTTTCCTTCAGCAGTCCCGCATTGTAGAATAATCCGCAAGGGCTGTAAAACATCGGCGCATAATAGGTCTTGCCGTCATTGTAAGGCATGGTTCCAAGGGTGTCCAGGAACCCCGGAAGAATCTTATCTTTAACGGTTACATCCTCACCTGGAATTGTCATATCCAGAACTTCGTCTAAGCATGCCAGTCCTTTTTCTTTCGTCAGAGTCTCGGTAAGGGCTGCGTCACGTCCGGTCGCACAGTGTACAACATCCGGATAATCTCCACTCTTCATTGCAGGTGTAATCTTATCCTCTATCTTCTTATCTGTAGTAACTTCAACCGTAACGCCCTCATGGGTCTCTTCAAAAGCTGCCGCAACCTCCGTCCACATATCTGCGCCGTATGCGCTCTCAAGGGCTGCAACTTTCAGAACCTGTCCGTCCCCGCCGGCTCCGCCGTCGCCACTGTCTCCGCCATCTCCATCGGTACTGCTACCGCCTCCGCATCCTGCCAGGCAGGTCATCGTCATAGCAGCTACAAGGCCGGCTGCAAGCCATCTTTTTAACTTTTCCTTTTTCATTGTTCTCCTCCTAATATTTCTTTGAATCTCAAGTGACCGATTGATTTTATCATAACCCATATTCTTCCTAATTCCTATACGTATGTTGTTCACTTTTTTATAGATATTGCTTTTTTGTTTGCACAAATCAACTAATTTCAGCAAAATCATTGTAACAATTATCAGTTTCCAGTATAATAGACTTGTTTCTTTCGTATATTTTATACACAACCATCTCAATATTTAGAAAAAGATTGGAGTATATATGCCTTACCAGAGATATAAACCGGACTTTCCCAAGCCGGATTCCAGGCTGACGCGTTCCCTGAATACACAGCTATTGTACATTACTCACTCCTGTTATGACCAAAAATGGCAGAGCGTCATGCATGCCCATCCCTTTACAGAAGTGTTCTTTGTGGTAAATGGAACCGGTAAGTTCCAGGTAGAAGATAAGACTTTTTTTGTGGGGAAAGACGATCTGATTATTATCAACCCCAACATTATGCACACAGAATTTAACCATGGAAAAGAAGCGTTGGAATATATTATTCTGGGACTGGACGGCCTTTTATTCCTGAATAACGAGCGATTGCAGAATGAATACCGCATTTATAATCTTCCGAATCACCGTACCGAAATACTATTCTACTTAAAAGCAATCCTTCAGGAACTGCAGCAAAAGAAGGATAACTATACGGAAATCTGCCAGGACCTTCTGGAAATCCTGCTGCTCCTTCTTATGCGGGATACGAAGTCTACGCTGGACTCTGCTTCTATTGACAAAGCTTCCCGGGAATGCCGCTTTATTGAGCAGTACTTAGACGAGCATTTTGCAGAGAATATAACTCTTGAGATGCTAAGCGGACTGACTTATATGAATAAATATTACATGGTTCACGCTTTTAAGAAATACAAAGGCATGTCCCCGATTAATTACCTGATTAGCCGCAGGCTGAACGAGGCAAGGCATCTGCTTGAGACTACGGATTATCCGATTGCAAAGATTGCCCAGGCGGCAGGGTTCTCATCCCAGTCTTATTTCTCACAGGTATTCCGCAAAGAGCTGAGCGTTACGCCTGCACAATACCGGAGAGGGCTTCGCAATTAGCCTGCCCTTCTTTTTAGAACACAAAAGGAGCTGCAAAATCCATTGAAACATATTTTGCAGCTCCTTTTTATGTACTATTTTATCATTGTTCACGCAACGCTTTTTATTTACTGTATCAGGAGACTCGCTCAGCTTATCTCATACCAGCGGATCTCATTGGCTTCTAAGGATACGGAGAAGCTTTCTCCATTCTCAGTGTAAACAATCGTTTCCTGTGGTTCGTAGGTGTTATTAACCACACAATATTTACGATTCTTTACATAAGCGTGTACTTCTACGTTATAGTTTGTGCTGAACCACCGGTATAATTCTTCTTCCGAACCTGTGGACCAGAGAATTGCCCGGTATAAGAGTCTGCTGTTTTCAAAGCTGTAGGGCAGGCCGCTGATATAAACGCATCTGCCTTCACCGAAAGCGTTGGCCGCAAGCTGTACACCGCCGTCTGTCTGACGAATCACTGTGGCCTCTTCCAGAGCATAGATATTCTTCTTACCCTCTCCAAAATCTATTGCTCCCTTACAGTCTTCTATAATAAAATGCTCGTGCTCTTTCCAATTATATTTATCTACATTCAGCGTGTAGCCAGTCTCTTCTTCTACCCCCAGCGCTCCCGACAACTGGAAATATCTTCCCTGCCACTGGTATGCGGAAGGCTCTCCTACTCCGATAAATCCGCCGCCCTGACTGATAAATCTTCTGACGGCAGTTATGATTCTCTCATCCTTCCACTCTGCGCCGCCGGTGTAAGCTGTATATGCGTCGCCTACATTGAGAATCACATCCATATCCTTTAGAACTTCCGGATTCTCTCTGATATCGTCAAAGCTGATAAAGTGAACGTCAAAAGGAGCCCCGCTAAGCGCCTCTATAATCCCGGCATAGGAATAGTTCTGCTTATGGTAAATCGCATGATGTACCATGTGATTGCCCCAGGAGCGCATCCTGCCCCAGCAGTTTAATACTCCCACCTTCTTAATACAGTACGGCGTCGTTCCCTTGATATTTTCATAAAGTGTGCGAAATTCTTCACAGACACTTTCCACATAGCTGATAAATTCCGGGAACTGCATAGCTAATTTTAAGTATCCGCCGTATCCAATCCTGTCA
>CAOKJI010000265.1 GCA_948468495.1 uncultured Dorea sp.
GCCTTGTTGCGGAGCTGAACAAGCAGATCCACCGAAAGCTGCGCTTCCGCCGCTGCTATCGGAACCGTATGGGCATCGTCAATCTGTCCCGTCGCCAAAAGATACTGCTTATCTTCCAGATTCTTTTGTGTATCCTTTACATTCTGTATCGCATCCGCAAAAACATCCTTAAACAAGGCTGTTCCTTCCTCTATGACTGAATTCGTAGATTTGATTCCGCCAGTGCCGAATTTTAGCGGCTGGATTGGCGTAATAAACTCTGTTGCCATGACTCTTTGTCCTCCTTAAAATATAACAGATTCTTTTTCTTTCTACTGTCCCTTAATTACTGTAGACAGTCTTGATATCTCACTGTTCACAGACTGAATTGCATACTGATACTGCAGAGCTGCTCTTGTAAGCTCCGACATCTCCGCATCCGCAACTACATTATTGCCATCCATACGCGCAGTTTCCGTATCCGATTCTTCTACCAGCCATGCCGCGGAATCAGCCGCCCGCCTTACTGCGGCACGGTCTCCCGACGCACCCTTAAGCTTTGCCCGATACATATCTTCGAACGTCACATACTTCGCCTTGTATCCCGGTGTGTCAACATTGGCAATATTTCCGACAGTAACCGCCTGTTTCTTCCACAAAAAATCAAGCGATTTTTCCGAAACGAGAATACCGTTTCCAAAAATTTGATTCATCATCTTTCACCATTCCTTATCTGTGTCTCTTCTTACTTATACTATTATAATGCAGCAATCAAATCATTACTTTCATCATATCCGTTGCCTTAGATGTCCTAAAATGCCAAAAATACACTAATAAATATATTACTTTTTCTTTTATTTGTCAATATGGCAAGCTATTTTTCCATATATTTCACAGGCCGTTCACAAACAATTTACAGACAGATATTTTACAAAAAAGTACTGCCATTGTCATCTTCTCCAAAGTCCAGAATACTCTGAAGCTTTTGCTGCATCTGGAGCTGCATCATCTGAACCATCATCTTGGAAATATCTCCGTATTCCGAATCGTAGACAGCGCTCACCGTCTGCGCCTGATTTTGAATGCCGCCATTTGACGGGGACATACTTGCCATTTGATTCGTGTTAAAATCCTCGCCTGCATACTCCAACACACGTTTCACATAATTCTGCGTCTCTTTAAACGGAGGAATCCCCCCGTATTTCGCAACATTACCGCTTCCCGCATTATAGGCAGCAAGCGCCAGCTTCGTATCTCCGTCATATTTATCCAAAAGCTTTGCCAGATACTTAGAACCTGCCATAATATTCTGCCTTGCATCATATGCATCTGTAACTCCAAGGCTCTTTGCCGTTCCGGGCATAAGCTGCATCACACCCATAGCGCCGCATCTCGACGTAGCCGAAGCCCTGAAATTCGACTCAGCTTTCCCAACTGCTTTTAAAAGGCGGATATCTACCCCGGTTTCTTTTGATGCCTCCTCAAATATGGCATCCATCGGCGTCGATATCCCGCCGGAAGTATTGACTGACGCCGTATTTTTAAGAATCTGGCCAAAAGTGTCCTGACCGGCGCCGTATATATTTCCAGTTCCGTACAAACCGCCAACACCCGAAAGACCATAGTTCCCATAAAGGCCATAGCCGCTCCCTGAACCCGAAAACAGTCCCAGAAGCTGATACATCTGACTTATGTCCATATTTTCTACCTCCATATCTTATTTTTCTTACTCTTCTTATTTTTCTTATTCTTCTATCTAAAATTCCCTTGTATTTTCTATATTTACACGGTATGATAATAGAATATCACACATATTTGAAAGGGGCAATGATTATGTTTCTCACAGAATGCAAACAGGCAGTTCTTTATACCGTAGAAGATATCTATTTATGCGATGCTGCCGTATCCCATATCAGCGAAGATTCAGCCACCCTCATTGTAACAAAGAGCAACGCTGATCTTTCACTCACAGAAGCCCATGTCACTTTTTTTGACTCAGCGAAAGGGCTGGTTACATATTCCTGCGAACTCACCGAATTCAAGAAATCAAAGCGGGCTTCAAGCGGCGAATATTATTTTACACGGTGCACGGCTCATGAACAGCTCTCTGTGCTGCAGCGGCGCAATGATATCAAGGTTCCCGTCAATATTCCCGTCGCGCTCTCAGCGAAAACCCACGATGGAGCGCTTTCAAACATTGAAGCCAGAGTATGGAATATAAGCGCAGGAGGAATATTTATTACAAGCCGTCAGAAGTTCTCTATCGGCGATATTGTGTCCTTCTTTTTTTCCGATCCGGATTTGCCTTCTCTCACTCTTCAAGCGGAAATCCTTCGCCTGCAGGAGCATCGCCATCTGCGAAAAATTATCGGTTCAGCAGCAAAAGATACCGAACTCATCGGATATGGCTGCCGGTTTGTACATCTCCCTTCCCGTGCCGAATCACAGATCCGCAATTATGTATTCCGTCAGGATCTCATCCACCGCAGATGGATTTCTGCGCTTGATTAATGACGAAATCCCTTTCTTCTGCCCTTTCTTTTACGGGGCAGAAGATTCTTCTGTCTCCGGTTTGGCTTCCGCCGCTTCCGATACATCTTCTGCCGTCTCTGCTTCGGAGCCCTCTCTTTCTTCTGTCTCTCCGGCAGTCGTTTCTTCTTTCTTTCCCGGAACATAATTCAGGAAATAGATATAAATATCAATGATGGCCTGATACAATTCTGTCGGTATCTCCGCTCCCAGATTAAGCTGCGTCAGCATCGTAGCAAGAGAATTATCCTCATAGACCGGAACTCCGGACTCCCTTGCCACTTCTACCATCTTCTCTGCTATGTATCCCATTCCCGAGGCCACGATAATCGGTGCCGCGTTCTTGTTTTCGTCATAAGACAGTGCAACTGCCTTCTTGTTCAGCACATCGTTAAATCTTGACATTGATCGAATTCTTCCTTTCAAATATCTGCGGAAATGCTTCTGAAATCGCTATAGACTCCTTGCTGCTCCCGAAAAACAACTCCTTTCCGGTAAGCCCATTCTCCGCAAGTACCTCTGCAACTTTATTTCGGATTTCCTTTTCCTTATCTTTAAGACTGTCCGGATAATTAAGCTGCATATTTACATTTTTATCCTGATACACAAAAAACAAATCAAAAAATCCCAATTCCTGAATATCAAACTTCACCAATCCCTGTATAACCCGCTCATTTTCATTCTCACCTGAATTCTTTCCCGCATCCGGATCCACCCACATCTCTGCGAATGTCAGGTTGCCGTTCACCTGCATCGGAAACATCATGTGGAGCACCGGCATGTACACGCTCTCATTCAGCAGAATAGAAGTCATCATATTCTTAAATACCTGCTTCTGTTCTATATTCGCTCCCTGCTGCATCCCATTCTGAATCATAGACACAAAGCCTTTCTTCCATTTATTCTTTCCGATCATTTTCTCAAAATCAGTAGATTCCAACACTTTCAGAAGGCTCTGCGTTTCAAATCCCTTAAAATACTTCTGCATAGCTGAGTATTCCATCAGCTGTTCAAACCGTTCAAGAACTCTCGCCGCATCACCGTTCTCATAACGCGCCGTAAGAGCCGCTAAAAAAGCCGCACCTTCACGCACATTGCCGCGGTCATGAGTGCCTCCGATGTATTTATTCAGATAGGGCAGCATCTTTCCTTTTATCAGCGCGGCATTCTCCTGCGTACTTCCCGGCCCGGCATTGCCGCCGAACTTCAGCTGCTGCTCCATCTCTTCCATCTTTTCCCGTCCGCTCTGAAGCATACCGCTCTTTAATTCTTTTATGGTCTGCTCTATCTCCTTAAGGATGTGCTTTCCTTCCGCCATATCTGTATAACGCTTCATAAAATCCAATATCCCGGCCCTAAGTTCCACATTGTTCGTCTCGTTCATCACCTGACGCAGCAATGAAAAAAATGCTCCCTGAAAACGGACGGCGCCATCCCCCTGCTCCTTCAAAAAGGCAAGCATATTCTGCGGATCCACCTGAATCATCTCAAGAAACTGCGCGATCTCCTGCGCCGAGCCTTCCGAAAGCCCTGCTTTCACCTGATTACTCAACTGTTCAAAAAGGACAGTGGCAAACTCCTCGGTCATTACCCCTTCCGATTTCATCTGAGAGATAAAACCTTCAAAATTAGACTGATATTGGAATTTTAATCCTACATTCTGTTCCTCCGCGGCAGAATCA
>CAOKJI010000266.1 GCA_948468495.1 uncultured Dorea sp.
TTTCCAGAACGAAGAGCTGACCTTTCATTTTGCATCCGGCAACGACTGGTGGTTCCATGCAAAGGGCGCTCCCGGCTCCCACGTCATCGTCAAATCCGGCGGCGATACCCTTCCCGACCGGGTATTTGAGGAAGCAGGGAAGCTGGCCGCTTACTACTCGAAAAACCGGGGCAGCGACAGAGTCGAAATCGACTATGTTGAAAAAAAGCATGTGAAAAAAGTAAACGGCGCCAGACCGGGATTCGTCATCTACCACACCAACTATTCACTGGTAATCGATTCCGATATCTCCGGGCTGACGCTTCTCTAAAACTGACGGTTAATTTTTATTTTTTCCGCAGCATTTTTTGTACTTCTTTCCGCTGCCGCAGGGGCATGGGTCATTGGGGTATATTTTCTTACTTCCGGGAAATGCAATTACTTTCCCCTTTTGCCCCTGCCCAATGCCCTGCATATGCAGGTATTCTTTCCTTGTATGTCCCCTGTATCGTATCACTCTGGTATAATTCTGAAGATTCTTTAACTGGCCTTCCGCCTCTTTTCTCTTCTTTGTTCCTTTCAGCTCCTCGTCATAGCCAGACAAAATACCATCCAGTATTTCCATTAATTCCGGGACTTCATAGTTTAACCGAATCGCGGACTGTATGACATAGAACGCTGTCATGGCTTCCGCATATTCCACCGAATATCTGTCCTCCAAATATGTAAGAAAACTTTCTGTATGCTCATTCGGCTCCTGACAGAATTCCATTCCATACCCCAGAAATTCCTCCCGCGCCTCCGGGATATAATACGGAACATCTCCCTGATTCTCCATGGCCTTCTGATACAGTTCATCCTCTAGAAACTGCTCCTCCATCAGAAGGTCTCCCTGAATCCGTCCTTCTCCAAGTCTCCCCTCCCATTCTTCGGACAGCGCATGAATGGCTTCCTCGGTAATGTCCTCTTCATAGCGCTGACAGATCTCCGCCAGTTTCCGAACCGGCAGAACTCCGTACAGATAAACGGCGCTGTCGCAGTAATCTACAATCCGCCATTCCTTTTCCAGTATTTCCCGAAACTCAGACGTACAAATCTTCTGATACTGCTCCTTTACATCCAGCGGTATCTGAAGCGTCCCAACCAAATCATTATACGCCCCATAGGTACACAGAAACATTGACTCAGACACCAGCCCTTCGCTGATAAATTCACTGCCTTCTATCGCCGTCTCAAAATGGCTCATCTCATCCTTTGAAAGTGATTTGAACATCTGTTTCATATATTCCGTATCAAGCATCTTGTCAGCCATCCATTCCGCCAGCTCTTTCTTGGTGAATTTACTATATCCTTTTAGTCCATGGAGCTTTGCAAGCGTAACCAGATTCTCCTTCTTATAGCCTGCATATACCGTCTTCAGAGGGATTTCCAGCGGCGGAATCTTCGTTACATCAATCATATCATAGCGAAACTTTCTAATAAAATCCTTCTCCTCTCTCTGCTCCCTCTCCCAGTCATCCTGAGTTACTCCCCCCAACTCGTTAAATACTTCAAACTTCATATATTTTAATTGATGGTTGACCGCGTCCAAATCAAATTCTTCCGCCTCGTCAATGCAGTCGTAAAATCCCCAGATTCCGCCGCAGTCCTCAATCATATTCGGCCCGGCGGATTTGATTACGATTGCATACCGGTTCTCATAAGGCACAAGTTTTTCCACCTCAATCTTATGCTCCCAGTTATCTCCGAAATCATAAGTATACTCAAACTTACTGCCCTCCCCAATCCAACCGTCAATACATGCCCTATTGGCATCAATACCCATGCCAAATTCATCGCCCATAGAAATATAAACCTTCTTCTTTGGGAAATAAAATTCATACAAGTGCTCGTGTTCCCATCCGAAAATGCGCTGAATCACATCATCCAAATCGGCAAAACTAATCTTCCCAGGCACAACGACCCTGCGCCAGATTGGCGGGGAACTTCCCTTAATCGTAATCTTTAACTGATAACCTTCCATGTTCACATCTCCTCTGCTTATTTCTTGTAGAAATCGCTGCTTCAAAGCCGGGACTGCCTACCAGTCCCCAGCAGATAATCTACAAATTGTCTCGCCGTCCTTCCCGACATTCCTCCATGGGCTAACTCCCATTTATTCGCCTCCATAAGAAGCTCTTCTTCCGTAATCCCAAGGCCGCTCCTTGCGGCGAGTTGCCTTACAATCTCCTGAAACTGCTTCTTATCCGGCTTTCCAAAATAAATACTCACCCCGAATCTGGCGGCTAACGACAGCTTTTCCTGCACCGTATCGCTGGTATGCAGCTCCTCGTCCCTATCAGCCTTATCCCGGAAGGTCTCTCTCACCAGATGTCTCCGGTTTGAGGTCGCATAAATCAGAATATTCTCAGGCTTTCTCTCTAATCCTCCTTCAATCACTGCCTTAAGGTACTTATAATCCGTCTCAAACTCCTCAAAAGAAAGATCATCCATATAAATAATAAACCTGTAATTCCGATTCTTCACCTGTCCAATAATATCGTTCAAGTCCTGAAACTGATGCTTGTACACCTCAATCATCCGAAGTCCTCTGTCATAATACTGATTCAGAATCGCCTTAATGGACGTGGATTTCCCTGTTCCCGCATCTCCATACAGCAGACAATTGTTTGCCTTCCGTCCGTTTACAAAGGCCTCCGTATTCTCAATCAGCTTTTTCTTGGCAATCTCATATCCCACCAAATCATCCAGATGCACATGGGGTATCCTGTTAATCGGCACAATCTCGGTTCCTTTCTCTCCATGCTCCACCCGGAACGCCTTGTGAAGTCCGAATTTCCCCACACCAAATTCCCTGTAGAACTGCGTCAGAACCTTCTTGAACCCTTCCGTATCTTCTGTTTCTGCAAGACTGACGCCAAGCTCGCAGATTCGGTCCCGGATTCTCTGATTGAATACGCTTCCATGTCCCTCAGAACCCCTGAAATCCTGAAGCATAGAAATACAGCCAACGCCCAGCTCTTTCTCAAGCTCTGTAAAATCATAGTCAAACATCTCTTTAAAAATCCCAAAATCATGCAGCGCCGCCTGATTGATACTTCCGGTAATCTCTCCCACAATCTCACAGGAAGTACTATAGGCATTCTCGTCGCTTGCAAGAAGGAAGGTCAGATAATTATGCCACAAATTCCCCTCCAGCCCATGACTGACTGCAAGCTCCAGAATCGCATTTGCACAGTCAAACAAAAGTCCTCTCAAGTCTTCTTTATTATAGTAATCACTGTCATAATTCTTTGCCAGAAATGCAATATCATGCAGAATCTTCTCCTGCTCCATATGGCGGTACAACATCAGTTCATTTACTCTCATATCTTCTCACATTCTTTCTATCGTTTATATTTCATAACTATTGTCAATCACTCAACGATTTTACTCCCTGTTAAGCAACGTTAACATATTTAATAATTCCCCAATATTTTCAGACTTTTCGATTCCTCTCTCAATCCCCGAATCGCATTCTTAACCGCCGGCTCGCTCATATTCCCCTCAAAATCCACGAAAAACCGGTATTCCCACGCCTTTCCTTCCACCGGCCTGGACTCGATTCTGGTCATATTCAAATCATTATAGATAAAATGCGCCAGCAGATGGTACAGAGACCCGCTCTCATGGGCCACCTCAAAGCAGATGCTAATCTTTCCGGCGTCTTTTAAGAATATCTTCTGATTGGTAACCACAATAAATCTGGTAGAATTATTCCGGTTGTGATTAATCTGCTTCTCAAGAATCTTAAGCCCGTATATCTTCGCCGCGTGCTCGCTGCAGATTGCCGCCTGGGAAGGGAGATTCTCCTCCAGAATCTTCTTAGCGGCAACCGCCGTATTCGCCACGCCAATCTGCTGCCAGTCGCTATGCTCGTCCAGATACTTGTAACTCTGCATCAACGCCTGGGGATGGGAATACACTTTCTCAATCGTTTCTATCGCGGTATTCTCCGTCCCCACCAGAGCGTGGTTAATCGGAAGCACCACCTCTCCCACGATATAATTCTCAAATTCTACCAGAAGATCATACACCTCATTGACCACTCCCGCAGAAGAATTCTCAATGGGAAGCACCGCGAAATCCGCCGAACCTTCCTCAATCGCCTCCATTGCATCCCGGAAAGTCTGTACGTGAAAGCTGTTCACGTCTTCCCT
>CAOKJI010000267.1 GCA_948468495.1 uncultured Dorea sp.
GGGGGCGTGTGGTGCAGGGGGTTAACTTCGTGGATTTGAAGGACGCCGGGGACCCTGTGGAGATTGGGAGAGCTTACGGAGCGGCCGGAGCGGACGAACTGATTTTTTTGGATATTACTGCGTCGTCGGACGCCAGGGAGACGGTGGTCGACATGGTGAGGAAAGTGGCGGAGACGGTATTTATCCCATTTACGGTGGGAGGAGGAATCCGCACCGTAGAAGATTTTCGGATGCTTCTGCGGGAAGGGGCCGACAAGATATCCATCAATTCTTCGGCAATTAATACGCCGGAACTGATTTCCGATGCTGCGGATAAGTTCGGAAGCCAGTGTGTTGTGGTGGCCATTGATGCCAAGCAGCGGGCCGATGGAAGCGGCTGGAATATCTATAAGAACGGCGGCAGGATAGACGTAGGGCTGGACGCGGTGGAATGGGCCATGCATGTGGAGCGGCTGGGTGCGGGAGAGATTCTTCTTACCAGCATGGACTGCGACGGTACGAAGGCGGGTTATGATTTGGAGCTGACGAGAACCATTGCAGAGCATGTGCAGATTCCGGTGATTGCATCCGGCGGCGCGGGAGAGCTCCGGCATTTTAAGGAGGCGCTCATGGAGGGAAAGGCGGACGCGACGCTTGCAGCTTCTCTGTTTCATTACAAAGAGCTTGAGATAAAAGAAGTAAAGGAATATTTACGAAAGGAGGGCGTGTCAGTGCGCCTGTAAGGAGAGGAAAATGGCAGCAATCAATAATGACTGGCTGGATGCATTAAAGGGAGAATTTCGGAAACCTTATTACAGGGAATTATTTGAAAAGGTTAATGAGGAGTATGGGAAATATCAGATTTTTCCGCCGGCGGATGATATTTTTAACGCATTTCATCTGACGCCTTTGTCCAAAGTGAAGGTGGTAATTCTGGGACAGGACCCCTATCATAATGTGGGGCAGGCCCATGGGCTTTGTTTTTCTGTGAAGAAAGGGGTGCAGGTTCCTCCTTCCCTGGTAAATATTTATCAGGAGCTGCATGACGATTTGGGGTGTGCAATTCCCCACCATGGATGCCTGACTAAATGGGCCGAGCAGGGCGTGCTGATGCTGAATACGGTTCTGACGGTACGGGCGCATCAGGCTAATTCCCATAGGGGAATCGGCTGGGAGGAATTTACGGACGCGGCGATTATGGCGCTGAACAGTCAGGACCGTCCGATTGTGTACATACTGTGGGGAACGCCTGCGCAGCGGAAAGCGTCGATGCTTCACAACCCGAAACATTTGATTCTGAAGGCGCCTCATCCAAGCCCCCTGTCTGCATACCGGGGATTCTTTGGAAGCAGGCCTTTCAGCCAGACCAATGAATTTTTAACATCACATGGAATAGAGCCGGTCGACTGGCAGATAGAGGAGTAGAGCGTATGAAGAATATGTATGATTTGTTGATTATCGGAGCGGGTCCCGGGGGATATGTAGCGGCGAAAAAGGCGGCAAAGCTTGGCATGTCGGTGGCGATTATTGATAAGGGGCCGGTGGGAGGAACCTGTATTAACCGGGGATGTATTCCCACGAAGGCGATGCTTCATGCAGCCACCAGATACCGGGATATTAAGGAATGTGAATTGTTCGGCCTTCATGTGGAAGGGGCCGGATATGATTTGCAGAAGATTATTGAATATAAAGAAGCGTCTACAGCAGAGATGCGTGCAGATTTGGAGAGGGAGTTTGAAGCCCTTGGAATTGTATTTGTACAAGGTACTGCGAGGGTGCAGGCGGGGAAACGCGTACGCGTAGAGAAAGAGGACGGAACATCCGAATTTTATTTCGGAAGACAGATTCTGATTGCCACTGGAGCGAAGGCGAACCGGGCGGATATTCCGGGAGCGGATTTACCGGGAGTTATGACCAGCGAGGAGCTCTTAAGTTCCGATGAGAGCAAATACAAAAGTCTTCTGATTCTTGGAGGCGGCGTAATCGGTCTGGAGATTGCAACCGTATTTCGGGATTTGGGCGCGGAGGTGACGATTATTGAGATATCCAACCGACTTCTCCCGACGATGGATGGAGAATTTTCCGATGCATTGGAGAAGATCCTCACTGACAGAGGCGTTCACATTTACAAAGAGAGTATTTTGGAGCAGATATCAGAAGCTGACGAGGGCTTAAAGTGCAGGTTTGTATGTCAGGGCGAGACCAGAGAACTACAGGTAGAGGGCGTATTGATGTCGGTTGGCAGACGGCCCAATACGGAAGGCTTATTTGACGCCAATGTGCCGATTAAGCTGGAAAGAGGACGGATTGTGGTGGATGAGTTTTTCCGTACCAATGTACCCGGTATTTATGCGGTGGGCGACGTGGTAGGCGGTATTCAGCTTGCTCATGTGGCTTCGGCGGAAGGAACTTACGTGGTGGAGAAGATGAATGATTTGAAGCCTTCCGTTATCGTATCCATGGTGCCCAGTTGTCTGTTCACTCCGATTTCTATCGTGCCGAGCTGTCTGTATACGGACCCGGAGATTGCATCGGTGGGACTTACGGAAGAGCAGGCAAGGGAAAAGGGCGTACTGGTGCGGTGCGGCCGATACGCGATGGAAGGCAACGGCCAGACCATTATTTCTAAAGAAGCAGTTGGATTTATTAAGATATTATTTGCCAAGGACAGCGATGTGCTTCTTGGCGCGCAGATGATGTGTCCCCGGGCGACGGATATGATCGGGGAGCTTGCAACGGCTCTTGCGAACGGGCTTACCTCCAGACAGCTTATGTATGCGATGCGGGCGCATCCGACCTTTAACGAGGCGATTTCCTGCGCGGTGGAGAACAGCAGGGAAGCGTAATTATACTAACTGACGTGTGGATTTTAGAGCGTGTCCCCCCAAAAAAAAATTGTAGGAATGAATTTGGGGGCACGCTTTGGAGGCTGAAATGGTAATTTGATAGAGGAGGCTGGGGTATGGGTGTTCAGAAGAAATTTAATACGACGGGTATTTGCATACCTTCTATGCACTATATGGCGGATACAACAGATATGATTGGGCGGATTGTTGAAGACTATATTGAGCAGGGAGAATATTTTACCATAAACCGCGCCCGCCAGTATGGAAAGACAACCACGCTGGAGCTTCTCTATCAGGTGCTGAAGGAAAAATATATTGTTATTGATATCAGTTTCGAGGCGGCAGATGAATATTTTCGTTCGCTGGAAACGCTGGCTAAGGGGCTGATTATGGATATTTCAGAGCGTCTTCGGAGTCAGGGCGTTCAGGAAGACTTATGCGAAGCATGGGAATCTCCGGTTTCAGAAGAATTTCCGCTGCGCGACTTTGGAAAAAAGATAACGGCTCTGTGCAGGGAAAGTGACCGGGAAGTAGTTCTGACCATTGACGAGGTAGATAAAAACGCGGATAATCAGATATTTTTGTCTTTTCTGGGGCTGTTAAGAGAGAAATATCTGAAGCAAAAAAGCGGAAGGGATTATACCTTCAAATCCGTCATACTCGCAGGCGTATATGACGTCAAGAATCTAAAGCTGAGACTGCACAGGGAGGAAGAATCTAAGTATAACAGTCCTTGGAATATTGCGGCTGATTTTCATGTTGATATGAGCCTTACGGAAGCCGGAATCAGGGGAATGCTGCTTGATTATGAGAAGGATTACCATACAGGGATGGATACTGGTTATATCGCCAGACAGTTATATGATTACACTTCGGGGTATCCGTTTCTTGTGTCCAGACTGTGTAAAATACTGGATGAGCAGGTGGCCGGGTCGGACGAATTTCCAGATAAGTCTTCTGCATGGACAGGCGATGGATTTCAGGCGGCAGTCAGGCAGATGTTATATGAACCGAATACCTTGTTTGACGATATACGTAAAAGGCTGGATGAGTATCCGGAATTATCGGAAATGCTCTATGCGCTTTTGTTTGTCGGAAAAAGTATCGCGTACAGTCCGGATAGCCTGGCCATGGATATCGGGATTCGTTTTGGAATTATCAAATGCGTGGATGAACAGATTGTAGTGGCAAACCGGATTTTTGAGATGCGGCTTTATAATTTCTATCTTGCGGAGGAAATGTTAGAGCGTGTCCCCAAATTCATTCCTACAATCTGCCGCCCCACTTCACCCCAGATTTTACGCTAAATTTGGTCAATGTAGACCACTACACCTCCCAAATCCAG
>CAOKJI010000268.1 GCA_948468495.1 uncultured Dorea sp.
TTTGCGAAAAGAACGGAGAGAGGTGTGATAGTTGAGAGACTTAAAGCATTTAATTTATTTTGAGAAATTGTTGGAAACTGCCAACAATACCCTCATTGAAAAGGCCAGAAAAGAGGGGCGGCTTGCAATCGGCTATACCTGTTTTCACATGCCGGAGGTGCTGCTGAATCTGGATAACTGCTTTTCAGTCCGCCTGCGGGCGCCGAATACAGGCTCGATGGATATTGCTACATATTATATGTCCAACTATACCTGTGAGTTCTGCAGGGCGTTACTGGAGCGGTCTTTTGAGGGCGGATTTAATTTTCTGGACGCTCTGGCGGGAGTGGACGCCTGCGCGGAGATGAACCGCTGTATTGAGAATATTGAGATTCAGAAGCTGATACCGAATGAGAAGTTTTTTGTGACCCATGCGGACATTCCTTACAAGGTAGAGGATTTTACCATTACTCATTATGTGCGTCAGATTAAGAACCGGGTTCTGGATAAGCTGCATGAGGTATACGGAGTGGACATTTCTGATGAAGCTATCCGAAAAGCGGTAGAGGAGCACAATGAAGTCTGCCGGATTATTACCGAGATTGGAGAATACCGGAAGCTTGAGAATCCGCCGATTACCGGCTATGAATTTCACGTGCTGAATATGGTGACATTCTGCTGTCCGAAATATCTGATTCTGGATAAGCTTAGGGAGACGCTGGAAGAGATTAAGATTCGCAAGCCGGATTCTAAGCCATGGTACCGCGCCAGAGTTGTGCTGGTGGGAAGCGAGGTAGATGATTTAGGCCTGACCAGACTGATTGAGGATGCGGGAGCGTTTATCGTGGCAGACCGGTTCTGCTTCGGCTCTACACCGGGACGGGAGGAGATTCTTCTGAATGAGGACGAAGATGCGTTGACTCAGGTGTGCCGTCATTATCTGGAAGTGTCCGAGTGTCCGAGGTTCATGAGCAATGAGAAGATTGAACAGCGCAGAGAGACGGCGGACCGTCTTGCCAGGGAATATCATGCGGAGGGAATTATTTTTGAACAGATTAAGTTCTGTGATTTCTGGGCTTTTGAGCGGGCGCTGGCAAGCCATATTCAGCAGACGGAGTATCACCATCCGGTGCTTTCTATTGACCGACCTTATAACGCCCGGTCTTCCGGCCAGCTCCGAACCCGGATGCAGGCCTTTGTAGAATCTTTGGAGATTAAGCGTATCCAAAAGGGAGGAGGCAGCGGCAATGTTAAAGAGTAATCTGAAATGGGCGAAGAAGAACGTCCCTCAGGATTTGAAGATCTGGAAAGAGTTGATTTCAGAGGTAGACTGGAGGGACGTGGGCAGGAAGGTTAAGAAGGACTTTAAAGCGACGGGAGAACGGATTGCTGACGAGGCGAAGACCTTTGCTTCTATGTCGGGCAAAGAGCGGATTGACGTGCTGGTGAACGGAGAGAGGCGATTAGGACGGCTGTACCAGTCGGGAAAGATTGCATTTACCAGAAGAGAATGGAAGGGAGTTGAGGGAACGGCAAGGGATTTTGTCGGCTGGTTAAAGACTTGGAGCGTGATGATGGGGATGGTTATGCAGGACCCGGTGTCCCTTGCGGAAGGCTTGTTTGAATACCGGTGGCTCAGCTCTTATCTGGCGCTGCCTGCATTTGCAGACCGGAATAATCTGGGCCTTCGGGGACCTCATGTGACCATTGCCAATGAATTATTCCTTCCTATGTTCCGCTATGGGGCGGACACGATTGCTACGCTTTTGAGGGCAGATGAACGATTAGGGAATAATCAGAAGATACGGAAGAAGCTGCTACTGTTTGACGAGATGACTATGAGTCAGATGATGGCGGGATTTCCGGGGCTGGAAGGGATTCCCTATCAGTTAATGCCTGTATTTATGGTATCAGAGATTGACCAGCTGGTGTGTATTCCCTATATCGATGCGGTGGAGAGTTTCGGCCTGCCGTCGGATACTTGTCCGGTGCCTACTTCTGAGTGCGGAGCGGCGATTATGGATGCGCTTCCACATTGCGGACTGGGATTTATTTCTACATCGACCCCATGTGACGGCTCCGATATGGCGACTTCTTATCAGGACCGGCGCTTTAAGCTGCCGACGTATCCGCTTACGCTGCCTGTACGCTATGATGATGAGGATACGGTGGACTGCGGCGCGGAGGATATGAAACGCTGTATCAAATGGGTGGAAGAACTTACCGGAGAGACCTGGGACTGGGAGCATTATTTTAAAGTGATTCGCCGCTTTAATGAACAGACAAATTATGAGATGAACAAGTGGGATGTCAATAAGACGCCTTATCCGCAGGTGATTGGTTCGGCGTACGAATTGTTCCGCAAGTGGAGTTATGAGATGGACGGCGGTCTGAATCCCCGCACTAGCAAGACCTTTAAGCGGGTGGATAAGATAATGATGAAGGCCTACGAGAAGAAGATGAATCCATACCGGGCGCCGATTCGTCACCGGGCGATTGTGTGGAGCTGCCCGGCTCACTATTATGCGAATTTCTCGAACTGGCTGCAGAACTGCTGGGGAATCGGCGTATTGGTGGAGATGGAGAGCCTGAATTTTACCAAGATGCTCAATACCGACGACAAGGAAGAGGCGATTCGGGATTTGGCAAGGCTTTATGAGCGGATGGTTATGCGTAAACACACCAACGGCGGCCATGTTCATGTGCTGGAGGAATTATGGAAGCAGGTGGAAGAGTTTAATGTGGAGATTGTCATTATGTATCAGCATGTCTGCTGTAAGACCATGAGCGGCCTGCAGGGATTGTTTGACGAGCAGGCCAGAGAGAAAGGCATCCATCTGATTTGGGTAGAACATGACTTGATGGACCCCCGTACTGTTTCACGCCGGGATATGCGCAGCAAGGTAAATAACTATATGGTCAATGTATTCCAGGAGGAGCCGTTAGATCCGTCTCTGGTAGAATTTGAAGATGATATGACCTGGTAACGGCGTCATCGGAAAGGAGTAAGAATATGAAATATTTCGGAGGATGCGACGTAGGCTCCACCTATACGAAAGCAGTGATTATAGATGAAAATGGCAAGCTTGCCGCTCACACGACAATCCGGAGCAAGATTAATTCGGAAGTATCCGCCAAAATGTCTATGGAAGAAGTGGTAGGACAGGTGCCGGAGTTAAAGAGCGCGCAGGATTTGTGCTATCTGATTGGAACAGGATACGGCCGCAATAAGGTGCCCTTTGCAGACGAGAATATTTCCGAGATTTCCTGTCATGCCATGGGCGTTCATGTGACAGATTCGGACGTAAAGGCAATCATTGATATCGGAGGGCAGGACGTCAAGGGAATCAGTATCGATACGGACGGAACGGTGAAGAACTTTGCCATGAATGATAAATGTGCCGCGGGTACAGGCCGTTTCTTTGAGGCTATGGCGCGAAGCTTCGAGATGTCCCTTACGGATTTCTCGAATCTGTCCCTGACAGCAAAGAATGTGATTCCGATTACCGCTCAGTGTACGGTATTTGCTGAGAGTGAGGTTATTACGCTGGTAGGGGAAGGCAAGCCTATGGACGAGATAGCGGCAGGGATTCAGATGGCGGTGGCAAAGCGCTGTTTTGTTATGGCGAAAAAGGCTGGAGCTACGACAGCAATTACTCTGACCGGAGGCTGTGCAAAGAACGCGGGGTTAAAGAATGCCATTGAGCACGTGCTGAAATTAAAGGTCATTGATTTGCCGATAGACCCGCAGTTAATGGGAGCGCTAGGAGCCGCGGAATATGCAAGGAAGAAAGGACTGGCCAGAGGTTAACGGACAGTCTGGGTTGATACGAAAAAAGTGGGGTTCAATATGAAAAAAACACTGAAAATATTATTCGGGATTATCAGCGTATCGTTTAGCGTATTATTTACGATTTATATGCTGAATCTGGATATGAAACTTGTGGGATTCATTTACACCTGGCTCAATAAGTTCCACGACAAGAAAGATTCTCTGAGGGATATTCAATTCTGAGGAAGCTATGAAGCTGTATGATTCTGTGATTTGCTCGACAAAAGAGCTGCTGAGCCCGCAAAAGCCCAGGGTCTGGAGCTATGAGGAAGAGAGAGCATGGCCGGACGCAGGGGTGAGCGAGCTGGTACTGCAGCGGGACGCCGCCTACGAGCTGGGGGGCGG
>CAOKJI010000269.1 GCA_948468495.1 uncultured Dorea sp.
TCGCAAGAAGCCCTTTTGCATCTTCTACTGTGTAAGCAGATAACGGGGTAATCCCTCTTTTCTGCAGGTTATAACACAGTCCTCCATTTAGTATCTCATCATCTTCTACGACCATTACTCTGCTCATACTAATCCTCTTTCCCATGACCCGCTGCATATATCTTAACAGTTTTAATCTCCCGCTTATTCCCGTAATATCATTCGTCCTCTTCTATAAATCTGCAAATACTTCCATTTGCTTCTTTAACTCTTCTACAATCTCCCTGTTAATATCCATGCGGTTCGTGATATCTGTCATATCTTCCACCAGACTCTTTGTGCTGCCTGCAACGCCGGTAATTCCTGCGGCGCCTTCATCAATTGCCTTTGTAATACTTCCGATAGAATCGGCAATCTCGCTCATGGAATTTCTCAGCCTGTCCGCTCTGCTATTGAAGGCGTCCATCATCTCCTTTACATATTCAGCATCCTCTTTATACTGCCTGCCGGAACAGACAAATTCCTGAAACTCTGTTAAAATCGTTTCATTCAGATAATCTGCCATATCCTGAGAATGTCTGGACAGATTATGAACGGCATTCGTAACAATTTCATTCACTTCCTGAATCCGTTTAGCCGTCTCCCCGCTGGAATCCGCTAACCCTTTAATCTCTCTCGCAACAACCGCAAATCCTTTTCCTGCGTCTCCGGCCCGCATTGCCTCTACAGAAGCATTAATCGCAATCAGATTCGTAGTTGATGAAATGGCTACGATGTCCTTTGTCAGACTATTTACCTGATCCACACTCTTACTATTCTCAATCGCCTCGCTTAACACTTCCAGTATTTCAGAAGCCTTTCTTCTGATGACTTCCGTATTTGTCTGAGCAGATGCTTCCATCTCACTTGCCCGCAGCTTCATGGCGGCAGAATATTCTGTAATAGCTCCGCATTCCTCCGCCATATCGCTGACGTCTCCCCGGATATCCGCCGCGCTGCCGTTGATGTCCGACGCGCTGCCCGCCACTTTCTGAATTGCCTGAGACAACGACTCTGCAAGCACAGACAGTCCCCTGGCGCTTTTACCGGAAGTGCGGGTATGTTTGAGCACCTCCCCGGTTACACTGTCCAATTTCTCTGAGCTTTCCTGCAGCGTATTCACAGTTCCTCTGATTGGAGTAATCACATACTGTTTAATAATCCGAACCGCCGCAAGCACTAATAACAGGCATGTAACAATCGCTGCCGCTCCGATAATAAGCGAAATAATATAAACTGCCAGAAGCTTCTTCCTGGCGCTTTCTGTCCGGGCGCTGACAGCCATGTAAAGTTCATTCGTACCGCTCTCTATGGCCGCCCCAAAATCAGCTACGTCTCCATTGGCATATGCATAGGCGTCCTGAGTCTTGCTGTCTGCGCTTGCACACACAAGATAAACCAGAGAATGCTTAAAAGACTCATAGTCTCCCAGAAGCTGACTATAGATTTCTTCTTCGTCTTCCGTAATATACTGTTTATATTCCTCTAAAAAACCTTCCAGAACCTTTTCTTCTTCCTTTATCTGCGCTACAACGGTAACCATCGTGTTATAGTCTGTGGCTACGATGTGCGACAAAGCCATTTTATGTATATTTGTGGTAGAATAGCGAATATTCTGCAGTGTTTCCGAACCCACCATAAAATTATCAACAATCTTTGAAGCGTTGGAATTTACATTATTAATGCTGAAAACCGACAAAATATTCGATATCAGCGCGACAACTCCCAGAAGTATAATAGGAAGTATCAGACGCTGCTGTATGCTAAGCTTATTTTTCATATTTCCCATTGAGTCCTTTCCAAATCTGCGTGCCGCCCTCACCTTGCAATCACGCCTTCCGTCATCTGATTTAACTGTTTCTGCAAATCTTCTCCAGTGGGATTACCCGCCGCCATATTGCCTGCAAATGCAGAAACCGGGTCCCAGAATTTGCCGCCAACCCGTTGGAGCTGGGAAAATTCAGACTGCTCTATGAGGGCTGCAATTGCCGGAGACTGCTGAATCTCAGCAGAATCCGCAACCTTCGCGTTCGAGGGCCCCTGTCCGCGCATCTCAAACCGGAGCCTCTGGTTCTCCTCACTGGTAATCCATTCCGCAAGCCTCGCGGCCCATTCCGGATGCTTAGAATAGGCATTTACACCGATAAGTTTACAGCCTGAAAAAGACGCCATCTGTACCTGTCTGCCGGCGCAGGTATAGGTAGGAAGCTTAACAGCTCCTGTGTCCGTTCCCCAGACCTCTTCAACTGCAACCGCATTCCATACGCCGCTGACTCCTGCGATAACAGAGCCGTTCTGCACTCCCTCAAGAAATTCCGTATCGGTCCGGCTTGCAAAACCGGGACTTGCCGCAATCTGAAGCATGGCCTGCGCAACATCAATCCCTTTGATTTCCCCATCCGTCTGATTCCAACTGCAATAATTAGTAATACCGTCGTCATTAAGCCCTACCTGAAGCCCCGTATTTCCAAAAAAAGAATATACATACCATGCCGAGGACCAGTCCATAACAAATAATTTGCCGTTTGCGGCAGCCGCCTGCAAAATGCCGTCCAGCGTCTTCACCTGCTCTTCCGTAAAATACTGTTTGTTATAATACAAAAAATATCCGTTGTCCGCCGTCAGAGGATATGCATATAGCTTTTCATTTACCGTAGCGGCCTCTACTGCGCTGGGGAGATTCTCAGCCCGAATCTCTTCCGCATTATCAATCGGGTCCAGGGCTCCTGCAGCCGCTCCTTCTTCCAACCCGCCGATAAGAGCATCCTTACAGCCTGCTTCACCCTGCGCCTCAAAGGAAATCTGAAAATCCGCCTGTCCCTGATAGGCTTCCTGAAAGCTTTTCACAAGCTGGTTCATCAAGCTGGTATCTTCCTCAGAACCCCAAACCACTAATTCCACCCGTTCTTTGTCCGCGTCCTCCGAAACGTTCTTATCGTCGCCTTTACAGCCTGCAGCTGCCGTCACACACAACAAGCATACAAGCAATCTGCAAATTCTCTTCCTCATTCGTATTCCATCCCTTATGCTTTCTCATATTTCCGCAAATATTATAACATTTATAGAAAACCTTTGCAATAAAGCAGAACAAGGACAAATCATCTCAAAAAGGAATATCCATATGAATTGAAAAGGTAATATAGCAATAGAAAGGGTAATATCATGGAAGATAATATATTTATAAAAGAGAGGAAAGAGCTTAAACTTGCCGATTACATGCAGGGACAGGAAAACAGCAGGGAAAATCTTGGGTCTGAGCTTCCGGTTGCTGTTTACAGGCTTCTGAAATATTCTGGGGGTACTCCGAATCGAGAAGCTGGAAGAAAAGTTCTGCGTGACGAACTGGATGCAACCATCTGCTATCTGCAATTGGACGGATTGGAATATGTAAATGAAACCTTCGGGCATCGGGAAGGCGATGCATACATCCAGAATTTTGTAGAAACCGTCAGAAAGAATTTCCGAGGCGGAGATACATTCGCGCGGATTGGCGGGGACGAATTCTGCGTTATTCTCTCCGGCAATATGGCGGAACTGATTAACCGGAAGGTCGCCGAGATTCTCCGGGAATTTCAAGAGGAAGTTGCAAGACAGTATCAGTGCAGCTTCAGCTATGGCATTGTAGAAGTCAACGGAAAAGAAAATGCGATGGCGCTGCAAGAAATTCTGCGACAGGCCGAAGATATTATGTATGAGTGCAGGAATCGGAATATTGCTGTGTCAGTCATATATTCTCGTCCTCATAGCGCATTTCAATACTATCCTGCCGGTCGCCGACAGAGGCAACATAGGTCAAGTATTCTGCCACACTGGAACAGACGGTTATTTCATCTTTTTTCTTTTTCAAATAGGTTTTCCTTCTTTTAATTAGTTAATTTCATTGCCAAATCAGATTCAAATGCAAGAATCTCCTGCATACAAGAATCTAGTTTAGCAATAATCATATCTTTATCTAACTCATCACCAAGCTCGATGGTTGTTGTTTTAAATGGAGTTCTCCACTGCCAACCATCCTTGTCCATCTTTGCAGGATAATACTTATTCACATTGTCGCAAATTGCTCTAAACTCATCGGTAATGTTCTTTGAGCTAATTGCTAACTGAATATACGTAGTCTTTCCATTTC
>CAOKJI010000270.1 GCA_948468495.1 uncultured Dorea sp.
AAATCTTTTTCCGTGCTGAAAATGGTATAGATGTCCGACAAATCAGGAAAATCTGGTGCAATGGATGGTGTAACAGTTTCTACCAGCTTTTCTCTCGCATATCTTGTTCACGAGCCCATCGCTTCAAAATATACTGCCAGTTCATTCCATCCTGCAATACCCGGAGAACAGTCACTACTGCCAGTTCATCATCTACAATATAAAACAAAAGATATGTACGATATGGTTTAAGATAGATGTCATATCCCCTGTACCGAATCCCTGTCGTATTATAACCTGTGGGAAATATTCTTAAACCTTCAACTGCTGTCTTTATCTTCTTTGTAAAATTCTCACCCAGTTCACGATATTTAAAATTATTCAAAATATACTTCTTCATTCCCCGAATATCGTCTCTACTGCTATAAGTATATTTAATTCTATATTTTTTCTGCAATGCACCACCCGCTTTTAAATTGCATCGATTTCAACCCACAATTCATCTTCATCCAAAACCCGTCCATGCTCCACATCATCTAATGCTTCATCTAATTTTGATAGCAGAGCATCCATGGCATTTTCTACGGTATAAGAATCTTTGCTTGTTTTAACTGCTTCAGCCAATGCCATAAAAACATCTCCTTTCACATCATGTGGTTTAATGTTGTATCTTTATATTATATGCCATTATCATCGGTTTTACAAAAATTTCATCAAGAATGCCCTACATGGTTTCCCACACAGGTCATTTACCACGTAGATTAATAGAACGGCAGACAGCACTCATTTTCTTCCAGATTTTGCTGTAAACCTTTACCTGAATCATTCACCACTCATCCAATGAAAAGCCGCATAATGCTGAAATTTCCTCTAACGCATATTTGCCCGCCATAATCATAGCTGACGCAATGTCCATAGCCTTACACATCTCTTGCACCCCTTAGTTTCGTCGCATACTTCATTCTATCAGCCTCCGGAATCTTCATTGCCGCCATAGCTTCTTCGGCAGACAGCTTTAATGTATCCATCAGATTTCTGATTGTCTGCAATATGTTTCGCTCCACCGCTTCATTCCTCATATCCTCCATAGCCTTACACATCTCTTGCACTCCTTTCGGATTTTCTTTCAAATATCTTGTACGTTCCGCCATTAAATCTAACTTCATGTCATCAGCGTCCATACAACTAAAATCATGCATCAACTTTCCTAAATCAGATTCCCCTCTGTACTCGCCATTCACGTACAGAATATGCTCCCCGTCTTCAAATCCCTTTCCGGTTGTCAGGTTCATCCTCTCAATTACATACAATGGTTCACCTTTTCCATAAAAATCTTTTTCCGTGATGAAAATGGTATAAGTGTCCGGCAATTCATTAAATTCCTGCCCTGCATCCAGATTCTCAATATCCAATACACTGGAATGGTATCTTGCGCGGTGCGGATTGGCTCCCTTATCAGCCCTTTGAATCTCACAATCATACTTTTTATTTTCAGAATCCGTCCCATACGCATCTAAACAAATAGAACGTGCCCCTGCCAGCCGTTTCATATCTTTCTGTGTCTGGCAGTCTATGATAACCAAATCCTTTTTACCTGTAATAATCCGCAGCACCAGTTCAGCTAATGGTACATTGTCTTTAAAAAGGCAACGCATAAAATCATCATCAATAGGGCGGAAATCACGCAGGCGCTGTAAATCTTCCTGATGCTCACGCTCTTTTCTCTGCTGTTCTGTTTCACTCATCAAACATACCTCTTTCTTTTTATCCGGTGCTTCTTTTATATTATAATCGGAAACCGCCGGGAATACAACAGGAAGAAATTCTTTTCAAACTTCTTCCTGTACCATAGTATCAGTCTTCTTTTCCATTCCCTTTATATTTCTTCTGATTCATCTTTTCCTGCAAGTCATCAAACTCCCTCTGCTTTAACTCCTTGGTAACATCCGTGTAGATGTCCATGGTCGTGGAAAAATCTTTATGCCCAAGCGTATCCTGAACCACTTTCAGATTTACCCCCGCCTCTACCAGCCTTGTCGTGAAGGTATGTCTCAGGCTATGACAGCTAAATCTTGGCAACAGGACAGGATTCTTTTCACCTTTCGCAAGCTGCATATCATTGCAGTCACGGATAATCCTGCGCAGCGCTTTATTCAGTGTCCCCTGATGCTGCACGTTCCCAAAACGGTTTACAAAGATAAAATCCGTATATCCGTCCACCGTCGCGGTACATTTCAAGCCATTAAACTCCTGATAACGCTTTTCTTCAAGGAAAGCCTGCCTCACTTCATCCAGTATGGGAATTGTCCGGTTTCCGGCCTTCGTCTTTGGTGTATGGATACTAAAATAGCAGCCGTTTTCCGCATGGTTATAATAGGCCAACGTATGATTTACTTCTATCATGCCTTCTTCCAAGTTAATATCCTCCCATCGCAAACCTGTGATTTCCCCGACTCTCATTCCGGTATATACCATTACCGTAAAAATAGAATGCCAGTGGTGATAGGGTGTATTTTCCCTGCTTAAAAATTCCAGAAATAATTCCTGCTCCGGCACAGTAAGCGCCCTTCTATGCTCCTTGCCAATATTGTGGGACTGTTTCAGTTCTTTCAACAGATTATCAGAAATATTTGTACGCATGTATTCATCTTCAACAGCAATATCCAAAACTTGATGCAATACAGAATGTATATTATCCACAGTCGCAATTTTTAAATTTCTCTCATCCACCAGAGAATTATAGAAAGCCTTTATATCAGACCGCTTCAAAGTGCTTATCCTGAATTTCCCGATATTGGGACTTACAAATGTCCGATACATATAACAATAATTCTGATATGTGTTTCCCTTTAAGCCTCTTTTCAGTCTGCTCCAAAGTTCAAACATATCATCCAATGTAACATTTTTTGCCTCTGCACGGATTCCATTCACTTTATCTCTGATAATCTGCTCCTCCCTTTGCCGGAGTTTATCAAGCGTTCTTGCCGTAAAAGTATGACGGTTTCCTTTTCGGTCCGTATAGCGGTACTGGTAATAACCATCCGGGCGTTCTGACTCTCCTGTTTTTAATAGCCGATGTTTCTTGTCATATCGTTTCTCCATGTTTTCCTCCTTCATCTATATAGGCGCAGGCAAGCCGCCCACGCCTGTAATTATGTTATATCCCTCAGCCTAAATAGAATAAGCCTTATTAAGATATTCCTCCAGCTTTACCCTTTTCAGCATTCTTTTTGAACCGTTCCACAATACAAAATTGCAGTCATCGTCATTGCTAATATCCCGCAACTTCTGATGTCCCAGTCCGGTATACTGGACTGCTTCATCTAATGTGAGCAAGCATTTTTCACTGATTGGCACTATCTTCTCCATTAAATTTTCCTCCATTTCTACATACCAAATATTAATTTGCCATTCCAGGCAATACTTTTGACTGATTTATGTCCTCTAACATCATAGACGGCTTCCCGGCATCTCCAATCAGGCTTTGGACATTTTCACAGAAATATTTCAGGCATCTCTTCATTTCATTCACATCCTCTACACCGTAATTTTCTATTTTAAAATTCTTTTTTACTCTGGACTTCAACTGATGGTACTGGGCCATTGTCAGTTTTATAAAAATAACCCTGACATCTTTATTATCTGTATCTTTCATCCTAAATGTATAGGTGTTATGTCCCACTCCAACATATTCAAACAGGCATAGGTTGTGAGAAAACAATTCCTTTGTCAGTCTTTTAGGAGTAATCCGCCTTACACTTATATCTTTCTTTCGGCTATATGCTTCCAGATACGTGTTGAGCATCTCTAATAAAGATGTATTCCTCATCATTAAAATCGGCTCGTTACACACTACATGCCGTGGAAAATCAGGAATCAATCCCGGCTTTTCAATCAACACAGCACCATCAGAATCTTTCGGAAGCCGTAAATCCATTGGGTTGTAACTTTTAATACTATTTTCACTCTGGCACATGTGACACTGATACAGTGCCCCATAGCAGTCGCAATTAGCCTTCACTAAAAGCGGACATACAGAATCGTCCGGTACAGTTACTTTACAGATTCCTCCATCCTTTACAAATTCATTCCAAACATCAACTTCAAAAGATGGCCTACTGTT
>CAOKJI010000271.1 GCA_948468495.1 uncultured Dorea sp.
TAATACATAGAGAGAATCATACTTCCGGTTCCTGGAGACTGCATGATTCCTAAGTTAGTCAGCTCCGGTTTGGCCAGAATTGTATCCTGGAATGTGTCCAATGATTCGCCAGTTCGGGTAGTAATTCCAATAGCGTCAGGAGAAGTATGAGTCAGGACGTATGTGGAAGGCGTGCTGATATATAAACCTTCAAAGACATCTTTGACTTTGGCGAAGTCTTCTGTATATTGCTGTCCTTCCTGGAGAAGAGCGGGGTCTTCCGGGTTCATAAGAAGGTCGCGGACTTCGCTGCTAAGGGCAAAGGCCGTCATATATTCTTCCGCTGACGTTACATAGTCATTAATAATAGCTGCCCGGGATTCTACGGCGTCGATCATCTGATTTGTGATATTGTTCTTAACCATAGAAGCAACTCGGCCAGATACGACAAACCAGAGCAATAGCATGCCCATAAAGGTAATTATTGTCGTAATAATACCGATTCTGGTAGCAAGTTTTTGATTTGACAGAAATTTCATAAGATACCCCCTGCAGTAAAGAGTTAGATTTTAGATTTGGAAAATTTACTGCATAGATAATTTTATCATGACGCATTTTGTATTTCAAGTGAAGGAATACCAAAATTATACAAATTAAATGTATGGAAGGTTACTTTTTACGGGTCAGGAACGCGTACTGGTTGCTTAGCGTACGAGTATCTACGAAACGCTCTAATACAACTTCATCTGGTGTAAATACTGATATTGACATAGTTTCTCTGGCTTGTTAGAATGATATATAGGCGGATTATCGGTTCGATAAGAAAGAGATTCAATTTTTTTATGTATCTGTGGAAGGAAATGGACTGTTTTATAAATTTTTATCAGCAATTCACAGACTACAGGGAGGAAAGATAGATGTATCATTGTCATATTCAGTTCTATTTAGCAGGGACTCACTGCAGGGTGTTTGATTTAGTTCAGGAGATGTCTCCCCTGGAGCATTTTACATATGAGTTCTTTGAAAGTAAGAACCCGGGAAGCGCATTAGCGGCTCAGGCGGATGTGATTCTGGCGAATTTGCAGGATATGGACGTGAAGGAAGCAATCAGAATATTGGCTCCGGACGGGGAGAAGGATACACAGCTTATTCTGCTTGCAGATAAAGAGCAGATTATGTCTATGGGAGAGGAACTTTTGCGGGTCCAGGATGTTTGGACGATGCCGATGTCGGATGATGAGATTCGGTTTCGTTTCCTAAGATGGCAGCAGACGTGCAGAATGAGTAAGGAGTACTGGCAGACGAGTCAGTATCTTGAGGCAACAATTAATCATGTGCCGAATCTCATCTGGTATAAGGATAAGAATGGTATACATGAGAAGGTAAATGATAGCTTCTGCAGGACGGTGAACAAGACGAAAGAGCAGGTGGAGGGGCAGGGCCATGCCTATATCTGGGATGTTGAACATGACGACCCGGCCTGTATTGAATCCGAACGTGAGGTTATGGAGAAGGAAGAGACCTGTATCTCTGAAGAGACGATTAAGACAGGAGAGGGAATGAGGCTGCTTACAACCTATAAATCCCCGCTGTATGATTTGGACGGCAGCGTTATGGGTACTGTGGGAGTAGCGATCGATGTAACTCAGGAGAGGGCTTATGAGCGGGAGATTATACAGAAGAACCGAACGCTTGAGACCGTATTTACCACTATGGATTGCGGAGTGGTGTGCCATTCTGTGGATGGAGAACGCATTCTGAGCATTAACAGGGCGGCGCTCAGAATACTTGGCTATGAATCCAAAGAAGAGATGGTGGAAGATGGGTTTGATATGGTGGCGGAGTCTGTTCTGGATGAAGATAAGGATAAGCTTAGGGAATGCATCACAGAACTTCGTGAAGAAGGAGACACTGTCAGCGTAGAGTATCGAGTGAGACACCGGAACGGAGAAGTGCGCCATGTGATGGGCAATGTGAAGCTTTTGAGGGAAGAGGGAGAATTATTTTATCAAAGGTTTCTTCTGGATTGTACTGCACAGAAGCTTCAGGAGAAAGAGAATGAAAGACATCAGATGGATCTGATACATGCGCTGAGTATTGATTATAATCTTGTGTGCTTTTTTGATTTGAATACGGGGCTTGGCGTACCGCTTCAGATTGAGGAAACGGGCAGTCGGATGTTTGGCGATATTTTTTCAGGGGAGGTCCGGCTGGATGCCGCCATGGATACTTATATCGGGCAGTCGGTTTATGAAGAGGACCGGGAAATGCTTAGAGAAGCCACTTGCTGCAGCCGTTTGAGAAAGGAGCTAAAGAACGAACGACAGTATCATGTCAATTATCGTGTACTGACGGAGGATGGAATGAAGTATTTCCAAATGAAGGTAGTCCGGGCAGGTGCATGGAATGATAATCATGGTATTGTTCTGGGATTTAGGAGTGTGGATGAGGAAATCCGTAAGGAGATGGAGAAGAAGAATCTTCTGGAGGATGCGCTTATGCAGGCTAACCGGGCAAGTAAGGCCAAGAGTGTATTTCTTTCCAATATGTCCCATGATATCCGCACTCCGATGAATGCGATTGTAGGATTTACGGCGCTGGCGATTGCGCATATTGAGCGTAAGGAGCAGGTGGAAGAATATCTGAAGAAGATTATGACGTCAGGCAATCACTTGCTGAGTCTTATTAATGATGTTCTGGATATGAGCCGCATTGAGAGCGGGAAGATTTATCTGGAAGAGAAATCCTGCCGCTTACCGGAGATTCTGCATAGTCTGCGCAATATTGTGCAGGCGGATATCCATGCGAAGCAGTTAGAGCTGTATATTGATACGGTGGATGTGCTGGACGAACAGATTTATTGTGATAAGCTGCGGCTGAATCAGGTTCTTCTTAATCTGCTCAGTAACGCGATTAAATATACCGGCGCAGGCGGTATAATTAGTATGAGAATTACAGAGAAAGCAGGAGCCTCTCCAGGCTATGCGAATTTTGAGTTCAATATTAAGGATACTGGTATTGGTATGAGCGAGGAATTCGTATCCCATATTTTTGAGCCGTTTGAGAGAGAGAGTAATACAACGATAAGTGGAATTCAAGGGACCGGTCTTGGTATGGCGATTACCAAGAATATTGTAGATATGATGAATGGCACCATCGAGGTGCAGAGCGAGCAGGGAGTAGGGACAGAGGTTACATTGTGCGTTACTTTTAAGGTAGATGCGGACACGAAGGAGCCCCAGGATATTCCCCAGCTTAAGAATTGCAGAGCTCTGGTGGTAGATGACGATTTTAATACCTGTGACAGCGTGTCTTATATGCTTCAGCAGATGGGGATGCGTGCAGAATGGACCCTTTCAGGAAAGGAAGCTGTGCTTCGGACCCATCAGGCAAAAGAATGGGGAGATCAGTTCAGCGTATACATTATAGACTGGCTGCTGCCTGATATGAATGGGGTTGAGGTGGCGAAGAGAATCCGAAAGGAAATCGGAGAGCATGTACCGATTATTGTGCTGACGGCATATGACTGGTCTGAGATAGAGGAAGAAGCAAAGGAAGCCGGAGTTACAAAGTTCTGTAGTAAACCGTTATTTTTCTCAGAACTGAGAAACTGCCTGTACTCAATTGTAAATGGTGACGAGGATGAGAAGAGGGACATTGACAGCAGAAATGTGGAATTTGCTCCCGGACATATCCTGCTGGCAGAAGATAATGAACTGAATCAGGAGATTGCGGAAGCAATTCTGGAAGAAGCAGGATTCTCTATCGAGATTGCCGAGAATGGTCAGGAAGCGGTGGAAATGCTGAAAGCTTCTGAGCCGGGTTATTTTCAGCTTGTGCTTATGGATGTGCAGATGCCTGTGATGAACGGTCATGATGCGGCAAAGGCAATCCGCAGGCTGGAGAATAAGGAGCTGGCGTCCATTCCGATTCTGGCAATGACGGCCAATGCATTTGAAGAAGATAAGCGACAGGCGTTAATGTGTGGGATGAATGGTCATATCGCGAAGCCGATTGACATAGACAATTTGTTTGAGACTCTGAGTAACGTATTGAACTAGAGCGTGTTTGAAAATTCATTCCTGCAATCTGTCGCCCCACTTCACACCAG
>CAOKJI010000272.1 GCA_948468495.1 uncultured Dorea sp.
GCTTTTAAGCAATAACTACTCCATCATACTCTTAATTCTCTGGGCAATCGCTTTATGTTCATCTGCATTTAAAAATTCTTTGATTTCGATAATTGTTGTTCCCTGCGGCGCTTCTTTCTTCGCCGCCTCCAAAAGATTTGTATTCGTTACAACAACATCAATATCCGCAGGAATCTGATGAATAGACACATGGTTCACGTCAAGGTAAACTCCCGCTTTGTTCAGCTGAGTTTTTAGCATGGACGCCCCCATTGCCGAAGAACCCATACCCGCGTCGCAGGCAAATGCAATTTTCTTAATACTCTTCTTCTCACCCTTTACCATATTCTTCTCCTTGCCAGGCGCGCTGTGTGATTCTACAAACTGGCTCATATCAATGCCCTGTACTTCGTCCATCTCGCCCTCAGGCGTTTTATCCCGCAGCAGGAAGAAGGATACAATAGCAAAAGACACCACAGTCGCTATCAGATAACCCATAATATTGACAAACAGTTTTCCTTTTGGAGACATAATAATCAAAGCCACAATGGAACCGGGAGATACTGCCGCCACAGCGCCTCCGTCCATAATCTGCAGCCAAAACAACGCCGCGATGGAACCGCAGATCGGTCCAAGGATTGTAACCGGCTTTATAAGCGCATATGGGAAGGATACTTCCCCAATACCGCCGATAATATGAATAATCGCCGCACCAGGTGCAGACTTCTTAGCCGTTCCCTTACCGAATACGCAAAACGCTAATACCAGTCCCGCCCAGTTACCTCCGTTTGCCTCTACTAAGTAAAGAATAGACTTTCCTGTCTGCGCCGCCTGCTCAATTGCAAGCGGTGTGAATATTCCATGATTAATCGCATTGTTCAGGAACAATACCTGTCCTGGAACAACAAAAATCGGAGTGAATGGTAAAATATTATGCGCCATCGCAAAATTAACGCATACAACCAATACGCTTGTAATTCCCGAAAATATCGGCGTAACAACCATATATCCAAATACCATCATAACTGCACCAACGATGCCCATCGAGAAATTATCAACTAACATTTCCAGACCTGGCTTCACATGTCCGTCCAGTATCCTGTCAACCTGTTTGATTACCCAGGCTCCCAGTGGTCCCATAACCATACCGCCGATCATCATAGTTACATCTGAACCGATGATAACGCCAATCGTTGCTACACATCCGGCTACCGCGCCTCTTCTTCCATACAGATTATACCCACCTGTATAAGCAAACAACAACGGAATCAGGAATTTCAGTGTCGGTCCAATCAATTCTGCCAGATTTTCATTCGGAAAATACCCTGTTGCCAGGAACAACGCCGTTACAATACCCCATGCAATCAAAGCGCCGATATTAGGCATTACCATTCCCGAAAGTGTTCCTCCAAATTTTTGTATTTTGGATTTAAAATTATTTGCCATAAATACCTCCTCAAGCTTTCTCTCTTAAGTTTTCTGTTCTTTCGATAAACGTTCATCTCATGCTTTAATTATAGGTTATTATGGCCTTAATAGCTATTTTTCATAGTTTCTATTTTGGCAAAAATATTTTGACATTTTTTCTTCTGATTACTCCGTAAATTCCCCGCTCCATCAGAAAATAATTAAAAAAAACGGCCCCTTATGGAACCGTTCTTTTCTGCTTAGTCTCCTCTATTCTATTGTCCATTTCAGCAGATATTTTTTTAGAAGTTCAAACGCCTGCATGACAATTACCAGTACAATCACCATAAATACAAAACCAACCCAGGTATTCTCAAATATCCCCAGCTCCGCATATTTCTTTACAAAAAAGCCCATGCCCTCTCCCGCGCCGTACATTTCCGCATAAACCAGCATGACAAAGGAACTCCGAAGAGAATTGACAAAACCGGCGAGAATTGACGGACTCGCTGCTGGAAGGATTACCTTCACCAGCCTTTTTATACCTCGAAGTTCCAGTGTAGCCGCCTTGTCCAGATACCGTTTATCAATCGTCATAATCCCCGTAATCGTAGCGAATAAAGTCGCCCAGACGATATTATATACAATCAGAAATACCGACGCCGTAAAAAGAGTCGGCGCCAGAAGCAGTACAAACGGCGACAACAGAATAGATGGTATCACACTGAATGCATAGATAACCGGATGGAGAATCTCCCGGACTCTTTCATTCATCCCCATAATTGTACCTAACAATAATGCAATCCCCAGCGAAATCAGAATAGACGGTATCAGAAGCTTAAATGACGCCAGCATATTACCAAACATCATATGCCGGTTTTCCGCAAAGGCTTTTTCAATCTTATCCGTTGACGGGAACAGATATGGATTTACCAGACGATTACTCGTCAGATACATATACAGCAGTACCAATCCCAAAAATATAGCGAAAGTAATCCAATATTTTTTTATAAAAGCTTTGATCTTGCCCATCCGTCTATCTCCTATTGCCGGTGTTATTTGTCATTCTCTTCAAAAAACGTCTTCATTCCCTCATAAAATTCTGGATTCTCATCCCCATACAGCTCAGTTGCTTCTGCAAGCGCTTCCTCATATAATACCGTATTGATATGCTCCTCAATTGCAATATCCTTTGCCTGCTCATCTAAAAATCCAGTTTTATCCAGAATATCCCATGCACGCACTACAGAATTCTTAAGAGGGTCTACGCTTACAAAATAATGTTCGTCGTCCAGCATATAAGCGGCAACATACTCTTCCGTAGCTTCAATCTTCTCTGCATGAAGCTTCACCGCCTCATCCTTGTTAGCCTCATAATAAGCCTGCGCACGAAGCAGAGCTCTGACAATCGCTTTCACTGTATTCGGATTGGAATTTACCCATTCGGTCTGGCCTTCCATACGACAGCAGGAGTAATTCTCCATAATCTCGCTCTGATAACTTACAATATCAATTTCTCCATTCGCCGCCAGTTCCTGTACGGATAAATTCTGCCCTGTACCCATAAGCGCATATTCCACGTCCCCGCGGGTTACCGCAGCCAAAGCATCATTATAATCAGAATAAGTTTCCCACTGAACTGCTTCCAGCGGATCATCGTAACCCAAATCCATCACCGCGCCTGTAAATGCAAAATAACTTGGATTTACCGCCACCTTTTTACCGATAAAGGACTCAATTCCATTCCACTCTGCTCCGGCCTTGGCAACAACCGGCATACATCCCTCTACCATATGTCCGCCGAAAATCGTCAAATCCACGCCCGACGCAATCTGTTGAAGCGGATTACTTGTTCCTGCATTAGATACAACATCTACTTTACCCGTAGCCAGAAGCGTCATAGCATCCGCGTTTGCATTCGCCTGTACATACTCAATTGAAATTCCTTCATCCTCCAAATATCCCTTAGCCTCCGCAATAGTCAGAAGCACGTTTCCGCTGGTTCCACAATTCCACTTCACCACGCTCTGCTCCGGCGCGCCTGTATCTCCTGAATCTTCTGTATCTTCTCCCTCTGCGTCCCCGCTTTCTTCCTGCGCCGGTTCATCCGTCTTCTCTCCTGCGCTCCCCCCGCAAGCTGCAAGGCTAAAAGTCATAGCTGTCGCCAGTAATACTGCAAAAATTCTCTTTTTCATAGTACGTTGTCTCCTTTTCCTTTCTCATAATTTATCATACACAGGCCCGCCCCCGTATAATCACTGTATAACTGCCCATAGATAACTCAGCGGTATTTACCTTATATGCCTTGCCACATCCCGGTTAATTTGCCGGATTAATTCGGTACGAAGCTTTAAGCACTCTGCGTCCTCAAACTGGGTCTCTCTGGTCGGCCGCTTATTCTCCGGAATCACACATTCGTAGATAATATTCCCCGGGGACTGGCCAAGTATTAGAATACGATTAGCCAGAATCATCGCCTCGTCCACATCATGAGTAACAAAAAATACGGTCTTCTTAGGATTCCCCTGCGCCCACAGCTCCAGAACCAAATCCTGAAGCCTGACTCTTGTTACCGCATCCAGAGCGCCAAAAGGCTCGTCCATAAGCAGAACCGGCGGATCTATACTGAACGCCTGGGCAATCGCACAGCGCTGTTTCATGCCGCCCGACAGCTCCTTCGGAAGCTTTCTATAT
>CAOKJI010000273.1 GCA_948468495.1 uncultured Dorea sp.
ATTATTCAAATCAAATTACTTGTTTACGCTGGGCGTGATTATCTGCCTGGCATGGATTCTGGCAGCAATCCTCGCGCCGGTAATCGCGCCGTATGACCCGATTGTGCAGGACTTGAGCGTTCGGCTAAATCCGCCGTCGGGAGACCATTTGGTTGGAACGGACAATTTCGGAAGGGATATTTTCAGCCGCGTAATTTACGGCGGAAGATATTCGCTGCTGGCAGGTGTCGTAACGGTAATCCTGTCCGGCATTATCGGTACTTTTTATGGTGCGATTGCCGGATATGTGGGCGGGATGGCGGATAATGTGATGATGAGACTTTCGGAGATGATTCTGTCCTTTCCGTCGCTGGTGCTTGCTATGATTATTAACGCCGTATTGGGCTCCGATTTGTTCAACACGCTATTCGCGCTTGTAATTGTATCCTGGCCTACCTATGCCAGACTGATGCGAAGCGTAGTTCTGAGCGTGAAGGAGAATGAGTACGTGACGGCTTCTATCGCTCTTGGCGCCTCCAGAATGCGGGTGCTGATGAAAGAGATTATACCCAACAGTATTAATTCGGTGCTGATTATGGCGACAACGGATATCGGTAATAAAATACTGATGTTTTCAACCTTAAGTTTCTTAGGACTGGGCTCGGCGCCGCCAACGCCGGAATGGGGCATGATGGTTTCTGACGGCGCGGATTATTTTAATAAATTCTGGATTGCCGGATTCCCGGGACTTGCTATTTTTACCATGGCGGTAGGCGCGAATTTTATCGGGGATGGATTGAGAGATTTACTGGACCCGAAACTCAGGAAAGAATTTTAATCCTTTCAGACACGCTCTAGAGGATATTACTATAATATGGTATAATAGCCGCAGAAATCTTTGCTGATACAGCATTGTATTCCTGCGGCTTTTTGCCGGCAGGAAGAGCGTAAATACGAACAAGAAGAGAAAAGTGCAAGGAGGATATAAGATGACAAGAATTGACAGAGTTATGAAAGCAATGGAGGAGCAGGGGATAACGCAGATGTTGGTTTCTGACCCGGTGTCTGTTTTCTACATGACGGGGATTCATGTGGAGCCGGGAGAGCGGTTCTACGGGATGCTTCTCAAGGAAAACGGAGACCATGTATTGTTTGTGAATCATTTATTTACGATACCGGAGGAAGTAAGTTTCAGGAAGGTCTCATACAGCGATACGGACCCGGTTATGGATTATGTGAAGGAGTATGTGGACGCATCGAGGATACTGGGCGTAGATAAGGATTTGAAGGCGCGGTTTCTTCTTCCGCTGATGGAGGGAAGGAAAACAGAGGATTTTGTGAATGCGTCGCTGGCGGTGGATTTGACCAGGGGAATCAAAGACGAAGAAGAGCAGGAGAAGATGCGGGCCGCGTCCCGGATTAACGACCAGGCGATGGAGAGACTCCGGGGACTGGTGAAGGAAGGGATTACAGAAAAAGAGATTGCAGATCAGCTTCTTGGAATCTATCAGGAGCTTGGTGCGGAGGATTTCTCATTCGCTCCGATTGTATCCTTCGGGGCAAATGCGGCGGATCCTCATCATATGCCGGATGATACGGTGCTGGAACCGGGGGACGTGGTACTTTTTGACGTGGGATGCATCAGGGACGGATATTGCTCGGACATGACGCGGACATTCTGTTATCAGAAGGCAGCGGAAAAGAATCTTGAGATTTATGAGCTGGTGCGTCGGGCGAATGAAGAGGCCATTGCGAAGATTAAGCCGGGGATTCCCTTGTGCGAGCTGGATAAAACTGCTAGAGATATCATCGCGGAGGCGGGCTATGGCGAGAATTTTAATCATCGTCTGGGACACTTTATCGGACTTTCAGAACACGAATTTGGAGACGTTTCTTCTGCAAATAAGCGAACGGCAGAGCCGGGCATGATATTCTCCATTGAGCCGGGGATTTATCTGCCGGGAGAAACAGGAGTTCGGATTGAGGATTTGGTGCTGGTTACAGAAGACGGAGTGGAAGTATTGAACCATTATCCCAAAACACTGCAGATTATAGAGGAAAAATAAACAAGGAGAATATTATGAATCCAATTGCAACAATTTATATGGAAAACGGGCGGAAAATTGTGATAGAGCTTCTGCCGGAGTCAGCGCCGAATACGGTGAACAGTTTTATTTATATTGCGTCCGCCGGGCTGATGGACGGACATGCAATCCAGAGGATTGTGCCTGGAAACTGGGTAGATATCAGCTATACGGGCTTTGGAAAGAAGAAGGCGCAGTATCTGATACCGAATGAATTTAAGCTGAATCCGGATATTGAGCCGTTAGATTCTCATCCGGGCTGCGTTTGTATGGGCGGTTACGGCGAGGACGGACTTGCGGGAGGAGAGTTTTTCTTTCCCTTAAGAGACTGTCCGGAGCATAAGGGCGTATACCCGGTATTCGGCAGAGTGTTAGAGGGTATGGAAGAGATATACCGTCTGGAAAAGGTGGAGACGGTTCCGGTAGAGGATTTTCCGATTGCGGGCGTTGAGGTGAACACACCGGTAGAGCCCCAGGTGATTCGGAAAGTGGATTTGGAGCTATATGGAAAAACGTATCCGGAGCCAGTGCGGATGCCAGTACAGAATCTGCCGGAGATGTGGAAATAGCAGGTGTTGTGAACGGAACGGACAGTAACATAACAGGCGGTTGTGGAAGGGAGTTTGTGAATTATGATTATTTCATCCAGTACTGGTGAAGACTATATTATCCGGCTGTCAGACGGGACTCATGTAAGTTATGCGGATGTGCCGGAAGAATCCGGCGGGCAGAATCGGTATCAGCGTCCAGGTGATATTCTGACCTCCGCTTTTGCAGCATGTATGATTATGACAATCCAGAGTATATTGTAAGAGAAAAATATAAGTTATAATTAAGTTGTAATTGAAGCGGATTTTGTCTGGTCAAAGTCAGAGGATAATCAGCTGGAGTTCTTCTACATTGTTGATATTCAGGGAGAATTGACAAAACAGCAGAAGGAAGAGGTTAAGGCAGAGGCAAAGGAGTGTACCGTATGTCAGTATCTTCAGGCGAGGAAGGTTCTGACGGAGGTGGAACACTGGTAGAAAGTTAAGTTTAAAATACGCTTTGAGGAGAGAGCTATGAAGTTATTTCAGCAGAGGACCAATGTACAGAAATTTGACAGTGCGAAAGCGTTTACAGAAGAGTATCAGATTGGAAAGGGCGATTTTATTCTTGCCAGCAAAAGCGCCTATGAGACGTATTTCGCGCCCCTTGGAATAGAGGCGCATGTAGAGTATAAGAGCAAATATGGCTCCGGAGAGCCTACGGACCAGATGATTGACGCACTGCTTGCGGATTTCAGAAGGACGTCATGCGACAGGGTTATTGCAATCGGAGGCGGGGCAGTTATTGATATGGCAAAGATTCTGGTTCTGGAGGGGGATGCTAAGGCGGAAGAAATCTTTCGGCGGCAGGTAACCTTAAAGAAAGCGCGTACCCTGATTGCAGTTCCAACGACCTGCGGCGCAGGCTCTGAGGCGTCTAATGTGTCGATTGCAGGGCTTACCAGTCTCCATAGTAAGATGGGACTTGCAGACGACAGTATTTACGCGGATGATGCGGTGCTGATACCGGAGCTTCTTACAAATCTGCCCTACTCATTTTTTGTAACCAGCGCAATTGATGCGTTTATTCACGCCATAGAGTCCTATGTGTCTCCAAGGGCGAATCTGTATACCCGGATGTTTAGCAGACAGGCGATGGAGATGATTTTGTCTGGATTCTGTAAAATATTAGAGCATGGACCGGAGTACCGACTTAAACTTCTGGATGAATTTCTGACTGCCAGCAATCTGGCGGGAATTGCATTCGGCAATGCGGGAACCGGCGCGGTGCACGCGATGTCCTATCCGCTAAGCGGGGCGTATCATGTGACCCATGGAGAGGCCAATTATCTGTTCCTGACAACGGTATTCGGATTTTATCAGAGGCTGAAACCGGAGGGGATTCTCAGAGAAGTAAACGGATTTCTGGCGGGATTTCTTAACTGCAAAGAAGAACAGGTATATGAAGAGTTGGAAAGACTGCT
>CAOKJI010000274.1 GCA_948468495.1 uncultured Dorea sp.
CAGGGAAACAGCAGAAAGAATGATAAAAATGGGAAAATTATCACTTGATGAAATTGCGTTATGTGTTCCCTCATTATCATTAGACGAATTAAAGGAACTTGAAGCGGAGGTTATGCAATTAGCGTAATCAATCGTATCAATCAAAATCAAATATAGTAACAGCGTTAGAGCATATAGTAACTGAAAGCTATATGCTCTATTTTTTGCTATTATGGAAGAATAATAGGCAACAACATTCAGACCAACACCACAGGGCGATTAACGTCTTGTTTGCAGAAGAAGATTGATAAGACGACCTGCTTAGTCGAAGTGTATTTTTCAAACACGCTCTAGTATTATTCGTTCTCAACTTTTGCGCTGTTTATTTTGTCTTTAATCTGGATGAACATTCTTCATTTTTGCCTTGATATTCCGGTACTGGCCGGGAATTTCATCAAGAGACAGGGAGCGGACTCTTTCCTCGGTGCCGTCCTGCACTGCCTGCTCATAGTACCAGCACTTAAATTCCAAAAGTTCAAGGGTTTCCTGCATATCTTTTATCTGCTTTTGGACAGCATCCCTCCGGGCCTGAAAAAGCGCAAGCCGTTTCCTTAGAGACTCTTCGTCGCCCTGAATGGCCATGTCGATGAAACTTCGGATATCCTTAATGGACAAACCGGACTGTTTCAGGCAATCAATGACTTTAAGCCACTCGTGGTCCTTTTCGGTAAACATGCGGATTCCGCCGCTGGAGCGCTCCACAAAGGGAAGCAGCCCTTCTTTATCATAATAGCGGAGCGTGGAAGGGGGGATACCTAAGATTTTCGCCATTTCGCCAACTGTATACAGCATAAATAAATCTCCTTAACTTTTCCACCTGTACGGATGGGCGCTGCCTGACGGAAGCAGTGGATTTCACCTGCGTTAAAAGCGCCCTCTTATGCATTGCCTGACAAAGCACCCTGCTTCCGTCAGACAACGCCCATCCGCACAGGTGGAAAATATTTCAAAATAAGCCTTGACTTAAAGTACACTTTAAGTTGTATTATTAACATGAACTTCAAAACTTTAAGTATAGTATAAGGCGTTTGGACCTTAAAGTCAATGAAAACGTGTAAGGAGGATTTTAACAATGAGTCATGTATTAGTATCGTATTTTAGTGCAAGCGGAGTAACTGCTAAAGTTGCGGAGAAACTGGCGAAGGAGACGGGAGCGGACCTGTTTGAGATTGAACCGGAGGTTTTGTATACCGACGCGGATCTTGACTGGATGGATAAGAAAAGCAGGAGTACTGTGGAAATGAACGACAGAGGATGCCGTCCGGCAATTCGCTCGAAAGTGGCGGATATGAAACAGTATGAAGTTATCTTTGTAGGATTCCCGGTATGGTGGTACAGAGAGCCGTCCATTATTGATACGTTTATGGAAAGCTATGATTTCAGCGGGAAAACGGTGATTCCTTTTGCAACCTCCGGGGGAAGCCCATTGGGCAGTTCCAGGGAGAATATGAAGGCTCTGGCTCCGGGGGCGAAGGTAGCGGAAGGAAAACGGTTTGGCGCGGGCACATCGGGAGAGGCTCTTGCGGACTGGGCTTCGGAATGGCTGTAGGAAAGGATGGGAGCGAAGATGGTAAGACGATTCAGATACCTCGTACTGTCTGTGATGACAGCGGGCCTTATGCTGGGGTTGTGCGGCTGCGGTGGAAATCAGGAGTCGGAAGAAAACGATGCGAAGGCACAGCGGACAGAAGGAAATCAGGCTGTCGGAGAGAAACCGCAGGCAGAGGAAAATCAGGCTACCGGGGAAGAAGCGCAGGCAGAGGGGAATCGGGCCGCCGGGGAAGAAGCGCAGGCAGTGGAGAACCAGGCCGCTGGGGAGGAATCACAGACAGAGGGTAACGAGACACTGGTGGTTTATTTTTCGGCAACCGGAACAACAAAGGGCGTGGCAGAGAAAATTGCAGATATCACAGATGCGGATATTGCTGAGATCGCTCCGGCAGAAAGCTATTCTTCTGAGGATTTGGATTATAATGACAAACAGAGCCGGACGTCGGTAGAAATGAACGATCCGGACGCCCGCCCGGAAATCGGAAGCGAGCGGATTCCTTTGGAAAACTATTCGGTTCTGTATCTGGGTTACCCAATCTGGTGGGGAGAGGCGCCCCGGATTATGAGTACATTTGTGGAAAGTTATGATTTTGACGGTATTACGGTTATTCCCTTCTGTACGTCAGGAGGCAGCAGTATCGGAAAGAGCGGCGAAGTCCTTGCAGAGCAGGCGGGGAGCGGAACATGGCTTCCCGGAGAGAGATGGGATGGCGGCGCGTCGGAGGAAGAACTGCAGTCATGGATTGACGGATTATAAAATCAGGTAAAGGTGTTATGCCGAATCCTACCGTAGCAAAATTACATGAGGGAGTTGAGACTGCAAGAAGTTTTTGCTATAATTCCTGTGAAGTATGGAAGGAGGCTTAAACGATTATGAGTAAACATCTGGTGATTGACAGGGACATGAAAGAAAAGTGGCCCCGGACAAGAGTGGGATGCTTTCAATACAGGGTGGCGGTTGAAAAAAAGAATGAGAATCTGTGGAAATATCTGAAGAAGGATATTTTTAAGAAGACGAAGGACGCTATCTTTGATTACGGAGTCAATGAGATTCCGAACATTAAGGAATCCCGCATGGCATACAAAGCATTTGGCAAGGACCCGAGCCGGTACCGGGTATCGTCTGAGGCGCTGGTGCGAAGAATCGGGCAGGGCAAGGGACTGTACGAGGTGAATACGGTGGTGGATGTGAATAATCTGATTTCCATCGAATCCGGGTTTTCTGTTGGTTCCTATGATACGGCTAAGATTGGGAATGAGCTGGTCTTTCGCGTAGGCAGGGAAGGGGAGACTTACAAGGGAATCGGTAAGGATGAGGTTAAGATTGACGGACTGCCGGTGCTTGCGGACGAGGCCGGGGCGATTGGAAGCTCTACCAGTGATTCCGAGCGTGCTATGATTACAGAGGAAGCGAAGGAAGTGCTGACGCTGGTGTATTCATTTTCTGATAATCAGGATTTGGAGAAGGCGATGGAGTATGGAAAAAGATATCTGGAGCAGTATGCGGGCGCTAAGGAAATGGAAAGCTGGATTGTGGAGTAAGAACTCTGGTATAATCCGCATGCTGGCCGTCGGGCGGCATATTGCAGGAATGAATTTGAAGCTTGCAGAGAACAGACAGAACATACCATTTTGGTAAAACAGCAGATAAAAGGAGACTATAATACTCAGGAAAGGCTGGGAGTTATAGTCTCTTTTGTTGTGCAGCATTTTGCATATATTGCGACATGTGAACGGTTATTTATAGTTTACAGGGTATCTGGGAAACAGTTGCGAGCCATACAAACTTTACACAGATTTTACATTACAAGGAGAGAAAATTTGATTTTTTCCCTGTATAGTATTATATATTAAGAGAAAATGCGAATGATATAACAGGGAGGTACGGGATGATTTACTGTGTGGAGGACGACGATGCAATCCGCGATTTGATGATATATACTCTGAATGCCGCCGGATTTGAGGCGAGAGGGTTTGCCTGCGGCAGAGAATTTTTCAATGGGCTTGAAAAGAAGAAGCCTGATTTGATTATGCTGGATATTATGCTGCCGGACGAAGACGGGATTGAGATACTGAAACGGCTGCGAAGCAGTCCGGCTGCCGGGGAGATTCCGGTTATTATGGCTACGGCTAAGGGAACGGAATATGATAAGGTACTCGGTCTTGACTTGGGCGCGGACGATTATCTTGCGAAGCCGTTTGGCATGATGGAGATGGTGTCCCGTATCAGGGCGGTTTTGCGGCGGGTAAAGCCGAAAGAAGACGGAAGCGTCCTAAGTGTGGGGAAGCTTCAGATGGATACGGAGAAACATAAGGTTTCGGCATGCGGGGAAGAGACGGAGCTTACTTTGAAAGAGTATGAGCTGCTTGGGATATTTATGAGCAACCCTGGCAGAGTATTTACCAGAGAACAGCTTCTGCAGAGCGTATGGGGTTCGGATTATCTGGGAGAGACCCGGACGGTGGACGTACATATTGCTACG
>CAOKJI010000275.1 GCA_948468495.1 uncultured Dorea sp.
CTTTCCCTACACGACGCTCTTCCGATCTGTCATCACAAAACGATTCAATCCTGCTTCTTTTTTAACCGCCTCGAATTGCATACGGTTAAAATCCGGATTATGCAATTCTTCCCATACACCCAGATATTGAACGGTATTTCTATTCCTCATCCAGTTCTGAATAACAAATCTAGGTTCGTCTTCATTACGATACTTAGCAATATCTGTTAGCGAAATAAATTCATTCTCAAAATTATTTGTATAAATACCTATCTCAATTCCTTTTGCATGTATGGTATCCTTTATTATCTTACCCACTTGCAGCACTTCCTCCTGAAATCAATAATACTATATTATATTCTCCGGCCATCAATGTCAATATGTCAATCAAATATTTTTCTACTATTTGCAATTTATTTCATACTTTTTAATCCATAAAACAAAAACTGCATATATAAATTGCTTAAAACTGTACCGCTGCTCCGTATTGAAAATCCATATGAAAATTCCTTATAGAAATGCTATACAGGCCGTCTTTTTTCAATGTAAAAAACGAATTGCTTTCTTTCCCGGCGCAACTGTGCAATAATATGGTCTTGCTATGCTCCTGACCGGCTGGTACAAAAAAGCCAGATATGACAAAAGAATCATCGCATATCTGGAAAACCGCGACGCAGATTAAAATAGAAAGACGTGTAACGCCGTCTGCTTACGCACACTGCCATTACACGTCTTTCCGGCTTGTCCCGCCGGTTATCCATTCACTCCATGCTCTTCATGATAACGGTTAATATTATAAGATAACCGCATCAGACTCTCTGACAAATGAACACTCTCAACAATTACATGTTCCGGAACATTCAAATCCACATGGGCAAAGTTCCAGATTGCCTGTATTCCGGCCTCCACAAGCTCCTTCGCAACATCAACTGCCACGCCCTTGGGGATTGTCAGAACCGCAATCTCTATATCATGATCCCTGATATAGTCCTTCAGCTCATCCATCATACGAACAGGAACGCCCCGAATCGTCATACCCTTCAGGGTAGGATTCACATCAAAAATTCCCTTCAGAACAAAACTTCTCTTTTCAAAGCTGCCATAGTTAGCTAATGCCTGCCCCAGATTACCGGCACCGATGATAATAAAATTATGATCGTTCTCCAGTCCCAGAATCTTACCAATCTCTGTATACAGGTACTTAACATTGTATCCGTATCCCTGCTGTCCAAAACCGCCAAAATTGTTTAAGTCCTGTCTAATCTGCGAAGCCGTCACTTTCATCCGCTTGCTCAAATCGTTTGATGAAATACGCTCAACTCCACTTTCTAATAGTTCTCCTAAATAGCGATAATACCTTGGGAGTCTTCGAATCACCGCCTGAGAAATCTCTCTTGATTCCACTCTTACTCACCTTTCCAAAAAAATATCTACACTCATTATATCGAATTGTTAATGTAAAGTCAAACTTTTACATAAATTTTCGTTGTTTTTTCCTCAAATTTCGGTATAATGATACACGAAAGATTTACATGAAGAAATATACGGAGGTGTGTCATGATTCTGTCATGCCATGATATCAGCAAATCATTTGGAGAGCATATAATTCTAGAAAAGGGCTCTTTCCATATAGAAGAACACGAAAAGGCTGCTCTTGTCGGCGTCAACGGCGCCGGCAAATCTACCCTTTTAAAAATGATTGTAGGGGAACTATCCTGCGACAACGGCTCTGTCACCCTGACCAGAGGGAAAACGCTCGGGTACCTCTCCCAGCATCAGGATTTGACTTCGGGAAATACCATCTATGAAGAAGTACGCACTGCTAAGGCGGATTTAATTGAGATGGAAGCCCGAATCCGTTCTATTGAAAGGGAACTGAAGGATTTAACCGGAGATGCGCTGGAAGACAGGCTGAATACTTACCACAATCTGATGAATACCTTCGAACTGTCGGACGGCTACTCCTATGAAAGCGAGATTACCGGCGTCTTAAAAGGTCTTGGATTTACCGAAGATGAATTTACCAAACCGGTGGACACCCTTTCCGGCGGACAGAAAACCAGAGTGGCCCTAGGCAAGCTCCTTCTCACGAAACCAGACGTACTGCTTCTTGACGAGCCTACCAACCATCTGGACTTAAATTCCATAACCTGGCTGGAGACTTTTCTTTTAAATTATTTCGGCGCGGTACTGATTGTCTCTCATGACCGGTATTTTCTCAATCGGGTAGTAACCAAAGTAATTGAGATTGAACTTGGCGTACTGTCTGTATTTTCCGGCAACTATTCTGCCTACGCGCAGAAAAAGCAGATGCTCCGGGAAGCCCGCCTAAAAGAATACTTAAACCAGCAGCAGGAAATCAAACACCAGGAGGCCGTCATCGAGAAGCTTCGCTCCTTCAACCGGGAGAAATCCATCAAACGTGCGGAAAGCCGGGAAAAAATGCTGGCTAAAATCACCCCGGTAGACAAACCCGCGGAGGTACACGCCGATATTCACCTGAAATTAGAGCCCTCCGTCATCAGCGGCGGTGATGTGTTGGCGGTCGAACATTTGTCCAAATCCTTCCCGCCCCACATCCTGTTCCATGATATAAACTTTGAAATCAAACGGGGAGAACATGTGGCTGTTATCGGGGATAACGGAACAGGAAAGACTACCCTGCTGAAAATTCTAAACCAGGTAATTTCGGCAGATTCCGGAACATTTACCCTTGGTACGAATGTTAACATTGGATACTACGACCAGGAGCATCACGTACTGCATATGGATAAGACCATATTCGACGAGATTTCCGACGACTATCCAACCCTTAACAATACGCAAATCCGCAAGACGCTTGCCGCTTTTCTATTTACCGGAGACGAGGTATTCAAACAAATCAGCGCCTTAAGCGGAGGCGAGCGTGGACGGGTGTCTCTCGCCAAGCTGATGCTCTCTGAGGCTAATTTCCTGATTCTTGACGAGCCTACCAACCATTTGGATATTGCCTCCAAAGAGATTTTGGAGCAGGCGTTAAACGACTACACAGGAACCGTACTTTATGTTTCCCATGACCGGTATTTTATCAACCAGACCGCCACAAGGATACTGGAGCTTACCGGACAGACCTTTGTCAATTATATCGGCAACTACGATTATTATCTGGAAAAGAAGGAAGAACTGACCAGTATCTATGCATCTGAAACCCGTTCCGGCGCTGATACTATAGATTCAACTGCTTCCGGCGCCAGCAAATCAAAACAAAACTGGCAGGAACAAAAGGAAGAACAGGCAAGGGAGAGGAAGCGGCAGAATGACTTAAAGAAAACAGAAGAACGCATTACAGCTCTGGAAGAACGGGACAATGAGATTGACACACTGATGGGCGAGGAGGAAATCTACACGAATTCCGTCAAATGTCAGGAACTGGCGGAGGAAAAGGCGGATATTGCCAGACAACTGGAAGAATTATATGAGCAGTGGGAAACTCTTGCGGAATAAATCCGATAATTTTCCATAAAGCAGTAAAAGGGTGTATAAGTTCCGTCTGCACAGACAGAACTTATACACCCTTCCCGCATTTATTCCTATTTACAATACTTCCGGCACCTTATGACAGCAGCCGATTGCCACAGCTCCAAAACCGATATGACAGGATACGCTAAGCGACAGCGGGTCCATGTGAATCTCATAGCCCGGGAACTTTTCTTCCACTTCCTTCATCCACTGTGCGGCGTCTTCCTTTGAGCAGGTATATGCAAGGTCCAGATGCATCTCTTTTCCTGCAAATCTCTGGGTCAAATCCTTTTCCATCGCATCTAACATGGTCTTCTTGGCAGATTTCAATCCTCTTGTCTTAGAGAAGGCGTCTAACTTCTCTCCCTGAATCTGAAGTACCGGCTTTAAATTCAATACCGTTCCGATTGCTGCGGCAGCCGGTGTAATACGCCCGCCCTTTTTCAGATATTTCAAAGTATCCAGCGTGATATAAATGCTGGCCTCCAACTTCTCTCTCATCAGAATATCCCGGATCCCCTGACCGCCAAATCCCTTCTCTGCCAGCCGAACCGCGTCCATGACAGATCTTCT
>CAOKJI010000276.1 GCA_948468495.1 uncultured Dorea sp.
CGGGGGTTTCTAATTGATGTAGGAGGAAAGGAGCGGTATCAGATTCTTGCAAATGGGAACTGGGAATATGCATGGATTGAATTAGATCTGGATTTGAAGTGTGAGAAGTATGTAAACCGGGCGGTGCATTACATAGAGCAGAACTATTTTCGCCCCATCTCTGTGGAAGAGCTGGCAAAGAAATGCTGGCTGGACAGAAGTTATTTTGGGAAGGTTTTTAAGTCGGTTATGGGGCAGTCGCCTCAGAGTTTTCTGATTAGCTTCCGAATGGAAAAGGCGGCGGAGGAATTGATGACGGGAGATACTCCCATCGGTGACGTGGGGGCGGCGGTAGGTTACCCGAATCAGTTGAATTTCTCCAGAGCCTTTAAGGGAGTGTACGGAATCTCGCCGAGAGAATACCGGCAGAGGAATATGATAATCGGCAGATAATCATGAATTTATTTTAAGAAGAAATAGAAAGGCGTCAGGAAGAAGAATATGGACAGGAATTGGTGGAAAGAAAGCGTTGTATATCAGATTTATCCAAGGAGCTTTTGCGACAGTAATGGAGACGGAATCGGAGATTTGAATGGAATTACAGGGAAACTCGACTATTTGAAAGAACTGGGGATTGATGTAATCTGGCTGTCTCCGGTGTATCAGTCGCCAAATGATGATAATGGGTATGATATCAGCGATTACCGGAAGATTATGGCGGAATTTGGGACCATGGAAGATTATGACAGGATGCTTTCGAGAGCTCATGAGCTTGGGATTAAGATTATGATGGATTTGGTAGTGAATCATACTTCGGATGAGCATCCATGGTTTGTGGAGAGCCGGAAGTCAGAAGATAACGAATACCGGGATTATTATATCTGGAGAGACGGGAAAGAAGGGAAGGAGCCCAATAACTGGGGAAGCTGCTTCGGGGGTTCCGCTTGGAAATATGATGAAAAGACAGACCAGTATTATCTGCATCTGTTTTCTGAGAAACAGCCGGATTTAAACTGGGAGAATCCAAAAGTCAGAGAAAGCGTCTTTGATATGATGACATGGTGGTGCGAGAAGGGCATCGACGGATTCCGGATGGATGTAATCAGTCTGATTTCCAAAACGCCCGGACTGCCGGACGGAGCGTTAGGAAAGAGCGGCTATGGGGAGTTTGCTTCCAGCTGCGCGAACGGCCCGCGGGTGCATGAGTATTTACAGGAGATGAACCGGGAGGTGCTGTCAAAATATGATTTGATTACGGTGGGAGAATGCTCTGGCGTTACGGTAGAAGAGGCAAAGAAGTATGCTTCTTCCTCTGGCAAGGAACTGAATATGGTGTTCCAGTTCGAGCATATGGACTTAGACGGCGGAGAGAGCTTCAAATGGAACCACGAAAAGATACCGCTCACAGAGCTCAAGAAGATTATGAGTAAGTGGCAGACAGAGCTTGCCGGGAAGGCATGGAACAGTCTGTACTGGTGCAACCATGATCAGCCAAGGATGCTGTCGAGGATGGGAAATGACGCTCCAAAGTATCGGGAGGTATCGGCTAAGATGCTTGCCACCTGTCTCCATATGATGCAGGGAACGCCCTATGTCTATCAGGGAGAGGAACTTGGCATGACCAACTATCCCTTCACTTCTCTTGAGGAGTTCCGGGATATTGAAAGTATCAATGCATACCGGGAGTTGACGGAGAAGGGGATTGTAAGCCCGGAGGATATGTTTGACTATATCAGCTACAAGGGCAGGGATAATGCAAGGACCCCGATGCAGTGGGACGACGGGCCGCAGGCAGGATTTACCACAGGAACTCCATGGATACCGGTGAATCCCAATTATAAGGAGATTCATGCAAAGGAGCAGATGGAACGGGAAACTTCGGTATTTCACTATTATAAGAAGTTAATCCGGCTGCGGAAAGAGCGCGAGATTATCGTGTACGGCGATTATAAGCTTCTGATGCCGGATAGTGAAGAGCTGTATGTATATTTGCGGAGCTATCAGGGAGAAAAGCTTCTGGTGATGTGTAATTATACGGCTCGGGAGATAGCTTTACGGATACCGGAGGAATTGCAGGGCAGAGCCGGAGAGGTACTGATTTCTAATTATGACAGGGACAGAACAGGCATGGAGGACGCCGGGCAGGAAACATTGCTTCGGCCTTACGAGGCGGCGGCCGTATTGTATCAATAAAAGTGGATTTTATGCTGAATTTGGGGACATGCTCTGGCGGTGAGAAGTCAGTTATCAGTTTTTCTGGGGATAGTGATATGGAAGACAGTGCCTTTCTGGGGCTTGCTTTCCACACGAATATGGCCCTCATGCAGCTCCACAATCCATTTAACGATGGAAAGACCGAGGCCGGAGCCGTTCCGGTCTCTTGCTTTGTCAGCGCGGTAAAAACGCTCAAAGATATGGGATAAGTCTTCCCGTCCGATACCGATGCCGTCGTCTCTGACATGAAGCAGGAAGTCCTGGTTATCAACGCTGGCGGTCAGCCAGATATTACCGTTTTCATTGCCGTATTTGACGGCGTTTTCCACGAGATTTACCAGCAATTGGGTAAACAGGCTCTGGTCGGCGTAAATGGAGAGGGTTCTTGGTATTTCATTGCGGATTTGAATTTTCTTTTCTTCGATTTCGGCCATTAATATTTCCACAACGGAGTCCGCCATTTCCCAGGGATAAAGTTCCTCGGGCTCAAATTGGCAGCGCCCTTCGTAGCCTCTGGAGAGCATCAAAAGCTGGGAGAGCATCTTGCGCATCCGCTGGTTCTCTGTCTGGATGATTCTCAGATTCTCCCGGATAATTGTTTCGTCGTTCGTACACAGCGCATCCTCCACGCAGGCGGTGATAACGGTCATGGGGGTGCGGAGCTCATGGGAGGCGTCGGAAGTAAACTGCCGCTCCCGTTTGAAGGCAAAGTCCAGTTCGGAGATCATCTGGTTAAAGGTATCTGCAAGCTCTCCCACCTCATCGTGGGAAAATACGCCGTCAATCCGGCCGGACAAATCTCCGTTTTTAATAGTTTTAGCAGCCATTGTAATCTGATGGACCGGCTGCAGGGTACGCTTGGCCAGAATATAGGAACTAAATGCTGCCAGAATCAGGTATCCGGGGATTAAAAATACCAGAAGCCACATAATATTTTCCGCGGTAAGACGGGAGGTAACGGTGGAAATGGAATTCTGAATATCCTGAGATACCTTTTCCTGAAAAGAAAACTTTACCATAAAGTAAAGGGCTGGAATCAGCAGAGCCAGATGCGCCGCTGACAGCCCGATATAGAGCAGTATAATCTTGGTACTGATGTTAAGTTGTTTGATTCTACTGTTTTTCTGATTCATCTTTTATCACATAACCATATCCGCGGACCGTATGGATCAGCGGATTGGAATATTCCTTATCAATTTTGTTCCGCAGATAGCGGATATATACGTCTACGATATTGGAATCATAGTCGAAATTATAGTTCCACACATGGTCGGCAATCTGGCTCCTGGTAAGAGCCTGCCCCTGGTTCCGCAGCATATACTCTAACAGAGCATATTCCTTGGAGGTCAGGATAATCTCTTTGCCTGCCCGGGAGACTCTGTGGGCGGGCAAATCCATCACCAAATCAGCCAGTTTCAGAACATTCTGGCGTTTTTCGCTGTTTCTTCTGAGAAGAGCCCTTAGCCTTGCGGATAATTCGTCGTAGGCAAAGGGCTTGGTAAGATAGTCGTCCGCTCCTGCGTCAAGTCCCTGTACCCGGTCCATGACGGAATCCTTAGCGGTCAGCATCAGTACCGGCGTATGATGACCTGCCCGCCGGAATTCTTTCAGGATGGTAACGCCGTCCTTTTCCGGGAGCATCCAGTCTAAAATAATGCAGTCATAGACGTCAGTCTCCATATATTCTAACCCCTCTCTGCCGTCAAAGCAGCCGTCTGCAGCGTAGCCTTCCTCAGTCAGCCGTCGGCGCAGAATCCGGTGCAGGGATTCATCATCCTCGATAATCAGTATTCTCATGACATCGTCCTCCTGTAAATACCAGACCAGGCGCTTACAAATCGAACTCTGGC
>CAOKJI010000277.1 GCA_948468495.1 uncultured Dorea sp.
TATCCAGAGACGATAACCCAATAGCCGGATACTCATTCATCTTCTTCACAATCTCCGCCGCCGGGTAGAGAATCATCTCTTCATCCGAGACCTGATAACCGCTCTCCATCCGCTTCGCCTGGGCTTCCACAAATTCCTGCTCAATTCCTTCTCCTTTTTCTATAAGCCTTGCGGGTTCGTCCAGAAAAAGAAGAGTATCCTCCCTTGGAAAATAATCCAGAAAAGATACGCGTCTTCCTTCCAGTCCAGGCAGCTCATCCGCCGGAAATATAGAAATCTCCTCCAGATTCTGGATGGAGCGCTGGCTCTCTGCATCAAAGGTACGAATCGAGTCGATTTCATCCCCCCACAATTCAATCCGTACCGGAAATTCTTCCGTCAACGGGTAAATATCCAAAATTCCTCCCCGGACAGCAAACTGGCCCAGCCCCTCTACCTGAACCTCTCTCTCATAACCTGCCTCTGTCAGCCGTTTTATCATATCCTGAAAATCCAGGACGTCTCCATTTTTCACATGGATGGCTGCGTTGCCCATACTCTCCTTCTTCGGAAGACCGTCCATAAACGCGTCAAAACTTGTCACCACCGTTACTGGCTCCCCAGAAAGAATTTCCCGTACCACCGCCATCCGCTGTTTTAGTATCTCCTTACTCCTGATATCCGCCTGATAAAATAAAAAATCCTTGGCCGGATATAAGAAAACAGCTTCATCCACAAAACGGTACTCTTCATAAACCTGCCTTGCCTTGGACTCACTAGAACAAGCGATGACCTTATACTTACAGCCATCGCCAAGCGCATAGATGAAATGTGATTTCTGTGAATTTACACAGCCGGAAATCTGGATTACTCCGGCTGCCTCCCTCTTTTTCTTCTGAAGCTCTTCATATTCAGCCAACTCATATAACGGCTGAGTCAGTGCCTGCATCTTCTCATTACTCCTCCCGCTTCACCTTTTTATTATATTCATTCATCGCCTGGTCCGTCTCCCCTGCCGCCAGCAGCTCCACAGCATGTACCACCCGCTGATAGCTCTCTTCCATGGCGTTTCTGTCCTCTTTAGAGAAATGTCCCAGCACATAATCCGCCAAATCATAGTGAGCAGGTTTCTCACCTACTCCTACCTTCAGCCGCAGAAACTCATTCGTTCCCAGATGCGCAATAATACTCTTGATTCCGTTATGTCCTCCTGCGCTTCCCTTCTTGCGAATGCGAAGCTGTCCCACATCAAGACTCACATCGTCATAAATAATCAGAAGCTCCGTCTCCACATCAATCTTATAGAAATCCACCAGCCCCCGTACACTTTCGCCGCTTAAATTCATATATGTCTGCGGCTTCGCAAGCAGCACCTTCCGGCCTGCAATGATGCCCGTCCCTACAAAAGCTCTGTTCTTTCTGCTCTCTACGGAAATATTATATTCATCCGCAATCCGGTCTATCACATCAAATCCCACATTATGCCTCGTTCCCGCATACTGCGCCGTAGGATTCCCAAGCCCAACAATAATAAACATCCCCTGCACCTCCATAACTCATTCCATTCTACAAGAGAAGCCGGCATTTGTCACGCCCTTTTTAAGAGCAGACAACGTATAAAACTGTTACAATCCATCCGCATATTTCATCTCCGCCCCGCATACATTTATAGAAACAACACTTTGATTAGAAATATGGAGGGTTCTTATGAGTTCCAAGACCAAAATCGTCGTATTACATATGAAAGAAATCATTTACACAGCCGTATTTGCTGTATTTGCCATAATCCTGATTCTCCTGCTCTTAGTCATGTTCCTGCCAAAAGCAAAGGAAACCAGCGGCAAAGCCACAAACTACCAGTCGGGAGTCTACAATTCTGACTTAACTTTAGGGAATACCGCACTGACTGTTGAAGTCACTGTAAATGAATCCGAAATTACTTCTATCCGTTTTGCCAATTTAGATGAATCGGTCACTGCCATGTACCCTCTCATTCAGCCAGCCATAGAAGAAATCGCGCAGCAAATCATCGACACCCAGTCCTTAGAAAATATCTCATATTCTGAAGATAATCCGTACACATCCCAGGTTATCATAAATGCCATCGAAGAAGCATTGAAAAAAGCCGCAGCAAACTAAACTGCGGCTTTTTCATTTTCTGTTCTGTAATGAAGGCCGAAACATCCTTTAGCCTTCTACGATTAAATACTGTCCGCTGGGCAGAACGAATACTTCTGCGGATTCCTCGACTTCTTCCATCGACATTCCCTCCACATCCATGCCCTCTTCCTCCAGAAAGCGCTTCACCTCTTCGATATTATTCACCACAGTAGCCATACAATCCTCAAGAAAGGCCTCCGCCTCTTCCATCGTCCCGGCTACCGGCTCGTCAAAGAGCTGTCCCTGTTTCTCCAGAAAAGTCTGCAAACACTCTTCATCGTATTCATACATAACATATGTCCTCCCTCATGCTTATGATATGAATTGTAATATCTGCTCCGGCGTACGGATAATCTCCCTGGCTCCCGCGTCCGCAAGTACCTGCCTGCTGCGGAATCCCCATTCCACGCCGATGCTCCTGACACCTGCCGCAATACCTGTAGCGATGTCTACTTCCGAGTCTCCGATATACAGACACTCTTTTTTTGAAGCCCCCATCTTCCGAAGAAGATGATAAATTCCGGCCGGATCTGGCTTCCTTGGAATTGAATCTGTCTGTCCCTGAATCTGGTCAAATACATCTTTTCCAAATATTGTCTGCACCACATCCACAGTCTGACCATGGGGTTTGTTGGAAAGGACTGCTAATTTTATGCCCCTGTCCTTCAATGATTTCAACAACTCCGGTATTCCATTATAAGGCGTCACGCGATACGTACAGTTTGCCCCAAATATTCTGCTATATACCTTCATTGCTTCATCAATTCTTGACGCGCCAACATCTCCGGCCGCATCCAGCGCATGCTCCATCAGATATCTTGCCCCGTTTCCAACGAAACATTTACACTGTTTGTCACTGATTGCAGGAAGATTCATCTCCTCAAGGCTCTTATTCACAGAATATGCAATGGACTCAAGCGTATCTGTAAGCGTCCCGTCCAGATCAAATATACAAGCCTTCATAATCTGCTCCTTTCTATATACATCATAGTATGAACGAAGCGAAAATGCAACCGGGAATCCAGAGATTTTTGTAAGATGCTGTTATAAAGAAGTAACAGTTTAGATATCAGAATTGTTACATAAAATCTTCTGTTCACATATCTCCTGGAGAAAGTGGACTGAATCAGGCAATTGGGTGAATGGTTGTTCTCAAAAAGACTGAAAAATTCATCATTCCTAATATTATTTTTTAATATGAGTACACAGGAAACACCTGCCTAATTCCCAATCAGCACTTCATTTCCGCAAAAGGCAAATCCATACTTCCGTATTCTGTCCTTCGCAATTCCCTTCGCAAGCAGAATTGTCTCATATTTCTTATCTTCTATCTGCTTCAATGCCGCTTCCACCGTATCCGAGAGCTCCTTTTCTTTCTTTGGCTGGAACACTTTAAACTCCAGAATTACCGCATCATCCTCCGCATTTAATGGCTCCAGCAGCACATCATATCTCCCAAACCCACTCTCGCGGTTCGACGTCAGCACATATCTTCCCTTAAGCTCCACCATAAGGCCCAGCACAAAGCCATGATAAAATCGTTCCGGCTCTTTTCTCGATGGATTCTTCCCCGTATCAAAATAACTGAATACTGACTGCGATACATCATTCATATATTCATTCATTGCCTCTATATCGCCTGCAAGCAATGCCCTGACGAACGCATTGTAATAGGAATCCACACTGCCAAACCATCCCTTTACCATCCGGTGGAACATCCGCCTCACTTCCAGATTCGTCACATCCAGCTCATAATTCGCTTCCCGGAAATCATCCTCGATATCCTCATAACTTTCATAACTGATAACCTTCAGATATCCGCTGGCAAGCAGAAGACTCCAGACTGCCCCTTCGTTCATATCCAGCTGGTTATACACAATCTGTTCGT
>CAOKJI010000278.1 GCA_948468495.1 uncultured Dorea sp.
TCATCACCATCTGAGATACCGTCTTAAACTTTCCCCAGTAACTGGCGGCAATCACTACCTGATTATCCGACGCCACCAGCCGGAACCCGCTGATAATAAATTCTCTGGCAATTACGATAATCACATACCAAGCGGTCAGCTTTCCCAGCGGGATAAAACAAATCATAGCGGAGCACACCAGCATCTTGTCCGCCAGCGGGTCCATAAATTTCCCGAAATTCGTCACCAGATTCCTGGCCCTCGCAATCTTGCCGTCCAGCATATCCGTCAGGCTCGCCACCACAAAAATCGCCAGCGTAATCCACTTATTGGCCTCTCCTCCCAGATCCGTCAGCATAAACAATACAAAAAACGGAACCATAATCATTCTCAAAACTGTTAATTTATTTGGCAAATTCATCTTATCAACTCTCCTATCAAATCATATTCCAATGCTCCGGTTACCCTGACTCTGGCAAAGTCCCCGGACATCATCTCTTCTTCTGTATCAATAAAGATTAGCCCGTCCACATTCGGCGCGTCCATATAAGTTCTTCCCACATATGCATTCTCACCGGCAACCCTGCCTTCCACCATGACGGTTACTTCCCTGCCAATCATGTCCTCCGCCAAATCAAACGCAATCTCCTGCTGCAGCTCCATAAGCTCCGCCTGTCTGTCACCCTTCACTTCCTCCGGTATCTGGTCCGGCAGTTCGGCGGCAGGCGTATCCTCCTCCTGGGAATAGGTAAATACCCCCAGCCGGTCAAATTCCATCTCATTCACAAAGCTCAAAAGTTCCTCGTGCTGCTCCTTCGTCTCCCCCGGAAATCCCGTAATCAGCGTAGTCCGAAGAGCGATATCCGGAATCTCTTCCCGGAGCCTGTCAATGATTGCAGTCAGCTGGTCCTTCGTGGTTCTTCTCCCCATTCTCCTTAAGATTTCATCGCTCGCATGCTGAATGGGCAAGTCCAGATAATGGCAGATCTTCGGTTCTTCCTTCATCACCTGAATCAGATTCTCATCAATCTCCTCCGGATAACAGTACAAAATCCGAATCCACCGAAGGCCGTCAATTCTGCATAACTTCCGCAAAAGCTTATGCAGAGACTTCTCCCCATATAAGTCCTTCCCGTACAGCGTCGTCTCCTGGGCCACAAGAATCAATTCCCGGACCCCGGCCTCGGCTAGTTCCTCCGCTTCCTGTACCAGCCGTTCCATGGGAACGCTCCGGTAGTCCCCCCGTATCTTCGGAATAATGCAATACGTACAATGCTTATCACACCCTTCCGCAATCTTTAAATACGCATAATGGCCTCCTGTCGTGAGCATTCTCCTTCCTTCCGGAACCGGCAGAGCATTCATATCCTTCAGATACATGCTCTGCTCTCCCGCTAACGCTTTATCAATGGCCTCCGCAATCTTCTCATAAGAAGCAGTGCCAAGCACCGCGTCCACCTCCGGAATCTCCGCAAAGATTTCCTTCTGGTAACGCTGGGCCAGACACCCCGTCACAATCAGCGCTTTCAGCATTCCCTCTTTCTTATAATCCGCCATCTCCAGAATCGTCTGAATACTCTCTTCCTTCGCGTCATGAATAAAGCAGCAGGTATTGACTACAATCACGTCCGCATCCCGCTCGTCATCCACCATCCGATGCCCCCGGGAAGCAAGAATCCCCAGCATTACCTCTGAATCAACCAGATTCTTGTCACATCCAAGAGAAACAAATAATACATTCATACCTCTTCTCCCTGTCGTTCCTTTGTTCGGCAAAAGGCAGATACCGCTCTCAGCATCTGCCTCTTACTTTTATCTGTTTATTCGCCTTCCTGAGCTATAATCTTAATCTTTTCATTATTCAGCTCCGCAATGGCCGTAGACAGCGGCTTATCCCCGTCCTTAGCATGAACCATCGGCAGATCCCCGTCGATTAGCTGTCTCGCTCTCTTCGAGGTAGCCATCACAATCGAATACCGGCTGTTTACAACCTTCGTCTCGCCTTCTTCCACGTCCTTATTTACAACCTTCATTAAATCAGTATAAGATGGATGCAGCATCTGTTATTCTCCTTTCAACTCTCTCTTAATCTTTTCTGCAAATTCCCGGTTGCGCATGCTTCTTCCATGCTCTGCGCAGATAATTCTGTGCACGTCTTCCACACAGGTATCTAAGACGTCATTCACAACATAGTAATCATAGGACTCCATTCCTTCGGATTCCTCCACAGCCCGCCTCATGCGCTGCTCAATCACTTCAGCCGTCTCGGTTCCCCGGCTCACAAGGCGGCGCTTTAACTCCTTCGCCGAGGGAGGCGTCACAAACAGCAGAAGCGCATCCGGGAATCTGTCCCGAATCTTCAGCGCGCCCTGCAGCTCAATCTCTAAGATTACATCCTTCCCCGCGGCAAGCTGTTCCTCCACGTATGCCCTAGGAGTCCCATAGTAATGATTCACGTACCTAGCATACTCTATCAATTCCTCTTTCGCAATCATTTTTTCAAATTCTTCCCTTGTTTTGAAAAAATATTCCCGGCCTTCCACTTCGCCTTCCCTGGGCTGTCTGGTGGTCGCGGACACCGAGAGCGCATAGTTGTCGTACCTGCGAAGAAGCTCCTTCATAATCGTCCCCTTGCCGGAACCGGAAAAACCTGATACAACGATTAATATTCCCTGTCTGTTCATAACCGCACTCCTTCATCTCCTGAATCCCTCTGCCATGACTGTAATCGGAATCATTCCGGCATGGCCGCTACTCAATATTCTGAATCTGCTCTCTTACCTTCTCAATCTCCGTCTTCAAATCAATGGCATAGTTTGAAACCTCGATATCATTGGCCTTAGAAAGAATCGTATTGGCCTCCCGGTTCATCTCCTGCGCAATAAAGTCAAGCTTCCGTCCGATTCCGCTTTCCTCCGCCGCAAATGTCTCCTTCATATGTGCAATGTGGCTCTTTAACCGCACAACCTCCTCGTCCGTACAAATCTTGTCTGCAAAAATCACCACCTCCGCGGCAAGTCTGCCCTCGTCGATCTGCGCATCCTCCAAAAGCTCCCGCACCTTGTCTTCTAACTTCCTGCGATACTCCGCGATAATCTCCGGAGAACGCTTCTCTATGTAAGCCACCTTCTCAAGCATCCCATTAAGCTTGCCTATGATATCTTCCTTTAAATTCCTGCCTTCCGTCTCCCTCGTCCCGGCAAACTGTTCCAGCGCTTCCTCAAGAGCCCCCTTTAGTCCAATCCAGAGCTCTTCCTCATCCGCGGTCTGTTCCTCCATGGTAAGCACTTCCGGACATCTGGCAACCGTAGACACGCGCACATCGTAATCCAGTCCGAAGCTCTCCTCCATCTTCCTGAAATAAGACAGATATTCCTTCGCCAGCGTCTCATTGTACTTCAAAGACACCTGGTTCTCCGATAAATCCTCATAGGTAACAAATATATCCACCTTTCCCCTTGTAACATACTTCTTCAGCAATGTCCGAATCGCACTGTCAAAAAAGTTCAGCTTCTTCGGCATCCGAATGCTCACATCCAGATACCGGTGGTTCACACCCTTCATCTCAACCGTAAACTTGCGGCTGCCTTCCGACGTCTCGCCACGTCCGAATCCCGTCATACTCTTAATCATCTCTTTGGCCTTCTCTTCTTTAATAATAGTGTCATTGAAATAGGAGCAGCGTTTCCTATATGGTAAAATAGAACTGTCCGACCTGTTCCGGCATCGCAGTTCTAATTTTCTGTGTATCATTATAAATCATTTTTATTGTTCCGTCAACCATGCGGACAGCCTGGAAACGTTGCGCGGCTCTCCCGCATCCGGTTCTTTACATGAGAAAGCTCTTATCTGCATATACCATTTTATATTTATCCCGGTTCTTCTCAAAATAAAACGACATCAGTCGTTCCGACAAAAATCCCGGATACCGGTTCTGATAGCCATCCTCTTTCTGCCCGGCATACGCCTCCACCGCCTCCAACACCGGAAACAGCCACTCGCAAAATTCATCCAGCACATGCCTTCTCATAATAAACATA
>CAOKJI010000279.1 GCA_948468495.1 uncultured Dorea sp.
TCGCAGGAGGGAACTATGAGGATTCTGGCGCTGGAGCCGTTGGATATCGAATTTTATAATTTGACGGTAAAATTACAGACCAGGCTGTATTTTGCAGAAGGGGAAGGAACAATCCGTATCGAGCGTGAGATACTGGAAATGAGCAGGCCGGATGCGCAGGTGGAAATCAATGAATATATGGTTGCCTGCTATGGAACCACCGAATATCCGGAGGATATGAGCGGAATCCTGCTTCGCTGCGAGGGCAGCCAGCCGAAGGAGATTGTATATGAATACAAATGCAGGGAGGAAAGCCTTGCAGATGCAGAGGAAGTATCCGCGGTGATTCCCGCAATCGAGACGAAGGTGTCCATGAGCGCCCGGGGAGGGGCCGAAGGGTATGTCCGGGAGGGATATGCATTTTCTCCGATGTTTACGCTGGGGTATAAGAAACAGGTTTCAGAAAAGGAGGTCTTTGCGACATGGCTCAAGCTGGAAAAGGCAAATTAAATTACCGATGCCCGGCCTGCTTTATGCGGGATTTGGATATCGACATGTTCTACGATAAGGAAAAAGATGAGTATTACTGCCTGCGCTGTCAGTATACGGGAAATGAAGCGGACGTGCTGGAAGGAAATGAGAGGATAAGGAGCAAATACAAGGCAATGTATCAGAGATTTACCAAATTTGATTTTGACTAATCGCGATGAAAACAGTTCCGTCAGGCAGTTCTGGGCCGCACAGGCGGAACTGTTTCATATGCAGGGATATTTCAGAGTGAGATAAGGGAGGATGAGTGATGAGGAAGATGATTTATGGGGTGGATTTGGGCTGGGCCAGTCAGTTGGAATCTATGGGATATCAGTGGCTGGATGAACGGGGTAAGGCGGCGGATATCCTTGCCGCATCAAAGGAGCTGGGCGTGAATGCGGTGCGCCTGCGGGTATTTGTGAATCCTCCAGAGGATGCAGTCTGGCAGAAGAGGAAGGAAGAGCGCTGTCTGCTGGGATTTTGCGACGGAGAAGGCGTACTTGCTATGGCGGAGCGTGTAAAGGCGCAGGGCATGAAGTTTATGTTGGATTTTCATTACAGTGATCATTTTGCAGATCCGGAGTTTCAGGATATACCGGCAGCATGGTCTGGCGGGAGCGGCCAGGAGCTGGAAAGGAAGGTTGCCGGACACACCAGAGAGATATTGGGATTCTTAAAGGAGCGGGGCGTCTGTCCGGACTGGGTCCAGGTGGGCAATGAGATAAATCATGGCATGTTGTGGCCTGCGGGAAACTTAGAGGAACATCCAGAGCAGCTGGTAAGGCTGCTGAACGCAGGTTATGAGGCGGTGAAGGACGTCTGCCCGGACTGTCAGGTGATTACCCATCTGGCCTCTGTTATGAACGATGCACAATGCCGGCCCTTCTGGGAGAATTTCTTTGCCCGCGGGGGTAAGACGGATATCTTAGGATTCTCCTACTATCCTTACTGGGAAAAATTTGAGAGCGATAAGGACAAGCTTGCGGCAAAGCTGAAAGAATATACGAAAGAGTACCGCAAACCGGTTATGATTGTGGAAGTTGGCGGACTGGATTGTGATGAGAATGGAAGCCGCCGAATCATAGAAGACTGCATCGGGGCTTTGAAGGAGCTGGAGGACCAGGAGGAGTCCGGCGTATTCTACTGGGAGCCGGAGGCCGCAGCAGAAATACTGCCGGATAAGTACCCATTAGGAGCGGCAAGGCTTGTGGGGGAGAAGACTTTGCGGTACAATAAAGCGCTGCAGGCATATAGGGATTAATAACAATAGGGATTAATAGGCGGTTGACGCATGTGCAGAATTTTGATACAATCATTGACATGGAGACTTCCCTGGAATTTACTGGTATCAATAGTATACCGGTGTTATAGCGGAAGTATCCTTAAATAAATTTGAGTGAGGTAAGAAAGATGGAGCAGAAGTTTTATATTTGCGAGCACTGCGGAAATATTTTCGCAATGGTTAAGGATGCGGGGGTTCCGCTTATGTGCTGTGGACAGAAGATGAAAGAACTTGTTCCGGGAACCACAGACGCAGCTGTAGAGAAGCATGTACCGGAGTATAAGGTAGAGGGCAATCTTGTGACAGTTAACGTAGGCTCTACGGCGCATCCGATGCTTGAGGAGCATTCCATTGAATGGGTATCGCTGCAGACAAAGCAGGGGAATCAGCGTAAGGCTTTGAAACCAGGGGACAAGCCGGTGGTATCCTTCGCCCTTTGCGACGGAGATGAAGTAGAAGCGGTGTACGCTTACTGCAATCTGCATGGTCTCTGGAAGGCATAGCCGGATAGATATGTGAGAAAGGAATAACCGGCAGATTACAGCGAAAGATTAAGTTTGGAAATACAGCAGGAGGAAAGATTATGAAGTACGTATGTGATGTATGCGGCTGGGAATATGATGAAGAACAGGGATATCCGGAAGGCGGAATTGAGCCGGGAACAAAATGGGAAGATGTGCCGGAAGATTTTGTATGTCCGCTGTGTATGGTAGGAAAGGACCAGTTCTCAGAGGCATAGAGATAGAAATATGAGCGGCAGCAGGTACAGAACAGTCCTGCTGCCGCTCATATTTATTTCCCTATTAATATCATAACGCTTCTTGGACGGACCGTTATCTGGTCGCCGGAGATTCCGTAAACTCTTTGCTTCTCTTCCCAGGTATCTGCTGCAACCTGCCAGCACATAGACGCGGGAAGTTCCGGCAGGGTTACGTTAAGAGATTCCCAGTATGCATTGGAAGCGATGTAGATCACCTGCGGTCCGGTAGTTTTATCTTGACCGGCGAACATTACGCCCACATAATGGTCATATTCTTCAAAATGCTCCATCCATGGAGTGACGCCATGGAAACTGGTATCCGGGAAAGCGTATACGCCGCCGCTGACATTGGCGCGCAGTATCTTGTGCTCCTTGCGGAAGCGTATCATATAGCAGAAAAACCGGAACATATCCTGATTCTTTTCCAGCAGACGCCAATCCAGCCAGGAAGTAAGATTATCCTGGCAATAGGCATTATTGTTGCCGAACTGGGTATTGCCAAATTCGTCTCCGGCAAGAAACATAGGAATCCCGCGGCTGCACATGAGCAGAGCAAAAGCGTTGCGGCACATTCTTCGTCTCAGAGCAAGGATTTCAGGGTCGTCAGTATCGCCTTCGACGCCGCAGTTCCAGCTGTTATTGTCATTGGCTCCGTCTGTATTATTCCAACCGTTCTTTTCATTGTGCTTCTCATTATATGAAAACAGGTCATATAACGTAAACCCATCATGGCAGGTGATGAAGTTCACCGAAGCATTTGTCCGGTTGCGGGCTTCATAGATATCTCTGGAGCCGACGATGCGCATAGCGGCGGCCTGAGCCATTCCACCATCCCCCTTTAAGTAGCGGCGGATATCGTCGCGGTAAATGCCGTTCCACTCCGCCCACCGGTTCCAGGAGGGAAAAGTGCCGACCTGATAGAGTCCGCCTGCATCCCAGGCTTCAGCGATTAACTTCACATCCCCCAGAATCGGGTCGAAGGCGAGAGACTGAAGAAGGGGCGGCTTGTTCATAGGCGAACCGTCTTCATTGCGCCCTAATATAGAGGCCAAATCGAAACGGAATCCGTTGATCCGGTAAGTGGTAACCCAGTAGCGCAGACAATTTAATATCATCTGGTGCACAATCGGATGATTGCAGTTTAGGGAGTTGCCGCAGCCGCTGAAATTATAGTATTTTCCATCCGGAGTCAGAAGATAGTAAATGTTATTGTCAAAGCCCTTAAAAGAGAAGAAAGGGCCATGTTCGTTGCCTTCCGCCGTATGATTAAAGACCACGTCTAAGTATACTTCGATTCCATGCTGGTTGAACTCCTGGATTAAGTGTTTTAATTCGTTGCCTTCCCGGTTGTACTCAATACTTGCAGAATAGCTGGTATTAGGGGAGAAAAAGCTTACCGTATTATAACCCCAGTAATTGTATTGTAGAGATTCCATTTCCGGAGCATTACCGAATCGGTAACGTAT
>CAOKJI010000280.1 GCA_948468495.1 uncultured Dorea sp.
CGCTTAAATTTGCCGCTCCGTCTCTTAAAGCATCCGCTCCCGCCGCCATATTGGAAGCATCCATACCGTCCTTCAACTGCTGAACCCCCTGCGTATAGCTGGTAATCCCATCATTCAGGGACTGGACTCCCGCGATGAGTTCCCCGGATTTGCTGTTCAGCGTGTCGATTCCATCCTTCAGATTCCCGGCTCCGTTATGGACTTCCTTTGCTCCATTTGCAAGATCTTCAGCTCCGCTGCACAATGTCCCCGCTCCTGCCGCAAGTTCTCCGGCGCCGCTACTGAGAGCCACTGCTCCGCTGTGAACTTCCTTTGCTCCATTTGCAAGATCTCCTGCACCGCCGGCCAGCGTTCCGGCTCCTGCTGCAAGCGTTCCTGCGCCGTTATTCAGTTCTCCGGCTCCCGCCGCAAGCGTTCCCGCACCGCTATTCAGTTCTCCGGCCCCGCCGCTCAGTTCCCCGGCCCCGTCAGCCGCTTTCTTAGAGCCCTCCGCCAACTGATTTGTCGCATCCTTTAAATCCTCAATGGAATCGCTTAAGTCATCAAAATCATCCATCCCGTCCACGTCCAGATCCTGAAGGAAATCGGTAGACGCTACCGTAATAGTGGGGCCTACGGACGCGTTCTTCACATCCGCCGTAATGGTCACTTCCTCCGGAAGATCAAAATCAAAGTCCCCGTCCGCAAGCTTTAAGTTCTCATTGATTCCCGGAAAACCAAGCCCTATCACAATCGCTTTGTCCGCGTCGGAAATCACCCTGCCATGGTCAATCTCCACATTCTGGTATTCGTCTGCGGGAAGCATCATAGCCGTAATCATAGTAAAAGGCGTAAACAGCTCTTCCTTCTCTCCCGCAATATCTGCCGCGCTCTTAGAATCGTTGCTGTACCGGATGTGAATTTCAACCCTGCCGTCTTTTCCCTTCAAATCCTTAGCGCTGACAGCTTTGCCGTCCAGCTTATAGTCAATCTGAACGCCTACCGGAAGCTTCTTGCCGGTCGTTCCCTGATAGTAGATATCATTGCCTTCCGTCTGCCAGTCAAGCCCCGCGTCCGCAGAGACCTCATAGGACTCTTCTCCCTTGATATTCTCAATATTCTCCAGTTCCGACACATCGGACAGGCTTCCGCTGCCGGGATTCTTAATCCACTCCGTAACAGTAGTATTCTTCACATTTCCGGCAGAATCCGCTTTCACATAGACGGATTCTTCCTTTTTCACCGCCTGTTCTTCTGTCTGCTCTTCCCCCGCGGTCTGCTCCCCGCCTTCGTCGGAAATCTCTTCGGTATCCTGCTCTTGTGCCTTTCCGGTCTCTTCGCCGTCTGTATTCAGCGCGTTCTCAGCCACTTCCTGAAGCTCCTTCGTGTCAATCTCCGCCGCTTTTGCCGTAATCACATTCCTCTGATAATCACAGGTTCCCGCTAATCCCGCCGTAATCACCGCTACCATTCCTGCCGCCATAAGTCTCATACTCTTACTGTTTTTATTCATCATAATACCTCCCGCTATACATGAACTTCATTTGAAATCTTATTCTTTTTGTTAAATCTGCTTTTCTTCTTATTCGGATGCTCTTCCGTCTTTGGCAGGAATCCGCTGCTGGTCCTGACAATGACTTTGTCAAATATCATAAACATGGAAGGCAGGATTAACACCACTACCAGCATACTGATAATTGCTCCGCGGGCCATCAGAATACACAGAGAACTAATCATATCAATATTGGAATACATTCCAACCCCGAATGTCGCCGCGAAGAAACTCAGCGCGCTTACAATAATGGACTGCGCCGACGCCTGATGGGCCGTCGTCACCGCATCATACTTACCTGCCCCTCTGCTTCTCTCCCGCTTATATCTGGTCGTCATCAGAATCGCGTAGTCTACGGTAGCTCCAAGCTGAATCGTTCCGATTACAATGGACGCCACAAACGGAAGGGTGGTTCCCGTATAGAAGGGGATTCCCATGTTTACAAATATCGCAAATTCTATGACTCCCACCAGAATAACCGGAAGCGACACAGAGCGGAATAAAAGCAGTATAATGATGAAAATCACGCCGATTGACACAATGCTTACCATCTTGAAATCATGGTCCGTAATATCAATCAAATCCTTGGTCAGCGGAGCCTCGCCGACTAAGAGGGCATGTTTATCGTACTTCTCCGTAACTGCATTAATCGCGTCTACCTGCGCATTTACCTCGTCGGAAGCTACCTTATAAATTGAATTAATCATAACCATCTGGTACTGGTCCGTTTTCAGCATATCCGTCACATCCGATGGAAGCATATCCGAAGGAATCCCAGGTCCCACCAGCTTATCAATGCCCAGCGCCCACTTTACGCCGTCCACCTTCTCAATTTCCTTCAGCATCCTGCTTACGTCCGAAGAGCGGACGGAACTGTCCACCAGCAGGATGTGCGTGGTGTTCATATCATAATCTTCCTTCAGCTTCTCATTGGCGATAATGCTGGGAAGATTCTTCGGCAGCGTCTCATCCAGATTATAGTAAACGCCGGTGTGATTGTTGCCGTAAACCGCCGGGAACAAAAGAACCAGGAAAATAACGGCAAATACCGGATAGCGCTTCGTCATTCTGTCTGACAGTTTGCTAATATTCGGCAGAAGCGGTCTGTGCTTCGTCTTCTCAATCAGCTTATCACAGCATAAGATCATGGACGGCAGGATGGTCACACAGGCAAGCACTCCGAATATCACGCCCTTTGCCATTACAATACCGATATCCTTTCCCAGCGTAAAACTCATAAAACATAAAGAAATAAAACCAGCAATCGTGGTAACCGAACTTCCGATTACCGATGAAAACGTCTGGGAAATAGCGTGCGCCATGGCTCTTTTCTTATCTCCGTCAAACCGGACCTGCTGTTCATCGTAGCTGTGCATCAGGAAAATGGAATAATCCATGGTCACCCCGAGCTGCAGCACAGCCGCTAACGCCTTCGTAATATAAGAAATTTCTCCTAAAAAATAATTGCTTCCCAAATTATAGACAATGGCCATTCCGATACTAATCAGGAATAACACCGGAACCACCAGAGATTCCATCGTAATTCCCAATACAATCGTTGATAAGAGCACTGCAATCAGCACGTAAACCGGCGTCTCGCTCTCCGCTAATTCCTTCGTATCCGTAACAATCGCCGACATTCCGCTGATAAAACACTGCTTCCCGGCAATCTCCCGAATCTCTGTAATGGCGTCCATCGTGCTGTCCGCCGAAGTAGATTCGTCAAAAAATACCGCCATCATGGTGCCTGTATCCGAATGGAATACTTCGTAAATATTGTCCGGGAGCATACTTTGAGGAACGGAAATATCCGCTACCGAATCATACCAGAGAACCCTGGACACATGGCCGATTCCCTCAATCTGCTCTTTTAACTTTGACACATCCTTATTCTCCATCCCATCCACAATCAGCATGGAAAACGCCCCGCATCCGAAGTCCTCCACCATAATATCCTGCCCCTGCATGGTCTCAATATCCTCCGGCAGGTAGGTAAGCACATCATAGTTAATTCTGGTATTCACATATCCCAATACCGAAGGGATGAGAAGCAAGAAACTGATCGCCAGAATGGCCGCCCTGTACTTCACAATCTTCTTTCCCAGCTTTACCATTTCCTTCAACTCCTTTTCAATTATGACCGCTGGTCATTTTGTTCATTTAGCACTATACAACAAAAATGACCAATAGTCAATACTTTTTGTAAAAAATATGACTTTTGGTCATTTTTATGAAAAATCCACTTGCAATCCGCCTCAAAACCGTTATAATGTTAGTCATAAACAAACCTTGGCAGTTCCGGAAAAACCAGATGAGCCCCGCTACAGACAGGCAGTATGCCGGACCCGTCCGGTAAAACCGGAGAGCGCCCTTAAGTAAGGAATGAATAGTATGGGAAAAGTAGAAGAAAATAAGAAACAAAAGCGGGACGCGCTTCTGAATACCGCATATGAATTATTTACCACCAAAGGAATAC
>CAOKJI010000281.1 GCA_948468495.1 uncultured Dorea sp.
TTCACAAAGATTCCGACAGCGGGGATGAGCCGTGCACAGTGGCTTTTGGAGAGGAAGAGCGGGCTTGGAGGCTCGGACGCGGGGGCAGTCTGCGGACTGAACCCGTACAGCAGTCCTATGAAGGTATTCATGGACAAGACTGGTAAAGAGGTACAGGAGCAGGACAGCGAGGCGGCCAGACAGGGGCGAGACCTGGAAGAGTATGTGGCAGGGCGTTTTACAGAGGCGACGGGCTTAAAAGTCCGCCGCTCGAATTTTATGTACCGGAGCACAGAGCATCCCTGTATGATTGCGGACATTGACCGCCTTATCATCGGGGAGGACGCGGGACTGGAATGCAAGACGGCCAGCGCGTACAACGCCGACAAATGGAAGGACGGGAAAATCCCGCTCCACTATGTCATGCAGTGCTGCCATTATATGGCCGTGACCGGGAAACGGGCATGGTATATCGCGGCAGTCATCCTTGGGAGTGGGTTCGTCTACCGGAAGCTGTCATGGGACAGGGAACTGATTGAGAACCTCATAGAAGCGGAGGAGGATTTCTGGGACAGGTACGTGATGACGGGGACCATGCCGCCTCCTGACGGCTCGAAGGCATGTGATGAAGTGCTGGAGAAATATTTCCATACAGCAAAAAAGGAGAGCAGGATAGAGCTCGTGGGCTTTGACGAGAAACTGGGGCGCAGGGAAGAGATACTCGCCTCCATTTCAAGGCTGCAGGAGGAGCAGAGACAGATAGAGCAGGAGGTCAAACTGTTCATGAAAGAGAATGAGCTTGCGGAAAACGGGCGTTACAGGGTGTCGTGGAGCAGCGTGGATACGTCAAGGCTGGACACGAAGCGGATAAAGCAGGAGCAGCCGGAGATTTACCGGGATTATGTAAAAATGTCCACAAGCCGCCGCTTTCAGGTCAGGGCGGCATAGAAGGAAGGAGGGGCTATGGAAGAACAGAATAAGATACGGCTCCTGCGGGCGGAAGAGATTGAATGCCGCGCGGCGGCGGTCAGTGAGAAAGGGGTGAGCCTCCTTCTGTATAAGGACGCCAGGGTAGACCAGAGGATTCTTGATGAAACCTTTGGTCTTTTTGGCTGGCAGAGGAGCCACCAGTGCATCGACGGGAACCTGTACTGCACCGTGGCAATCTATGACAGGGAATCCGGCATATGGGTCTCCAAGCAGGACGTGGGGACGGTAGGCCATGCGGAGAAGGAAAAATCCCAGGCATCGGATTCCTTTAAGCGGGCCTGCTTTAACTGGGGAATCGGGAGGGAGCTGTACACAGCCCCGTTTATCTGGATTCCTGCAGAAAAAACGGATATCAGGAAAAAAGGCGAGCGTTTTTACTGCAACGAGCATTTTTCGGTCGCGGACATCGGTTATAACGCCAGCCGGGAGATTATGCACCTTACGATTGTAAACGGCGCCGGACAGGCGGTATATGAGATGAAGGCGGCGTCCGGGAGAAAGAGCGGAAAATCCGGCCTGTCAAAAGCGCAGATGGATTCCCTGACAGCGGAGCTTGAGAGGACGGGGGTCGGGATACAGGCAGTGAAGGAGAGGTTCCGGATAGAGGAGCCGGAGGCCATGCCCCCGGAGCTGTATGAAAAAGTGATGAGCGCGCTGCGCAGGACAAAGCCTGTGTCGGCGGCTTGAGGAAAGGGGGAGACCTGTGGAATATCAGGAATTTGTGGAGGCGGCCGTGGAAGGAATCCGGGAAAGGACGGGCAAAGAAGTCACGGCCATGGCGGTAAGAAAGAATAACGGCGTGCTCATGGACGGTCTGCTGGTGCGGGAGAAGGGGCTCAATATCTCGCCGCTCATCTATCTGGAGCCGCATTACCGTTTCTATCTGGCGGGCATGGAGCTGGAGGCAGTGATGGAAAATATCCATGCCGCCTATCTGGAGAGCAGGCCGAAGGCTGACTTTGAGACGGGGTGTTTTACCGATTTTGAGCAGGCAAAGGAGAGGATTGTCCTTAAGCTGGTCAACTATGAAAAGAACAGGGAAATGCTGGAGGGAATCCCGCATAAAAAGTACCTGGATTTGGCGGTCGTGTTTGGCTATCTGGTCGACGGTTCCGGGGACGGGTGCCAGGCTTTGGTTCTCCTTAAAAATGAACATCTGGATTACTGGGGCGTACAGGCAGACGAGATAGAAGAGCTTGCATATAAGAATACCCCGCGGCTTTTAGGATACAGGGTCATCCGCATGAAGGATGTTCTCACGGAGTGCTGCGGGGAAGCGGTAAAGGCGGGAATCATCCGGGGGGAGGCTGCACATATGCCGGAGCTGCTCATCCTGACGAACCGAAATAAACTGGATGGGGCGTGTTGTATCCTCTATCCAGGCGTGCTGGCCGGGCTGGCGGAGAACATGGGCTGTGATTTCATCATCCTGCCGAGCAGCGTCCATGAGGTGATACTGCTCCCGTCCGCAGAGGGGGAGGTTCCCGATTGGGGACGGCTGCGCCAGGTTATCTGTGAAATCAATGGGGCGTATGTCAGCGATATGGATATCCTGTCAGACCACCCGTATTTCTATGACCGGATGACAGCAGAAATATCGGTAGTCTGAGTTGGTTTTAATGATATAAGCTGAAAAAACAGCCAAGGAGGTGGACAGGGATGAAAGAGGTTATCATTACAATCGTTTTGAAGATTTTTCTGCCGTTGTAGAATGCGATTTGCAGAATAATGAAAGGGTGACAGTAGGAAAACTTGGGTATTGATTAGCTTCCTGCTGTCACCTCTTACAAATAAAAGCAATGCGGAAATAATTTAGCAACATCCAGAAGTAATTACTGGAGCGGCTGTTGGCTGTTTGCCAGTAGATTCTCGTTGCAGTTTACGAGACTCTTCTCTTGAAAGAGGCTTTCTAAAATCAGGACATCCCGCACGACCCGTGGATATAAAGGCGGGAGCTGCGCTGCTTTCAAAAGCTGCTGCGTTTCCGGCACAGTTAGATGAAGGCCGAAAGCCAGGCAGAGTAGCTTGTCGCGTCCGGGATTATGCTGTCTGCCATCAAAAATTTGATATGCGTATGTGCGGTCCAGCCCGGAACTGCGGATTGCAGCGGCTTTGCTCAAGCCTTTTTGTTCCAAGTAAAAATTCAAGAGTTCCGGAACGGTCTGGCAGAGTAGTTCTTGTTTGTATTCTTTTAGATATGATGCTGAATCTGGTTTTTCTTTTAAAATCTGCATCAATTCGTCCGTCTTTTTGCCCATGCGCGATATCCTTTCTTATCCCTTGGTTCCCAGCCATCCTGTTTTATGGTACGATAAAGGAAAAGAAAATGCAAGGGGAATCATTATGACGGAAAAGTATTCTGCTGTCATGGAGCTTGGACGACATTCCAAGGTTATTCTTTTAAGGAATCCCGATTCCGGGAGTTTTGCTGTCCGAAGAATCGTGGACATGCATCAGGTGGAGGTATATCGGGAACTTAAAAAAATCGCTGATTCCCATGTTCCTGCTATTTACGACATTTCAGCGGAAGAAAATGGGGAATTTGGAATATTAGAGGAATATATTGAGGGTCAGACATTGGAAGAAATTTTGCAGGAAAAGGGGTCTGTGGCTGAACCCGTGGCGGTAATTTATGCTATGCAGCTATGTGATACGCTTGATATACTCCACCGGGCTGGGCTTGTCCATCGTGATATCAAGCCTGATAATATCATAATTTCACCCCAAAACTGTCTGTATCTGATTGATTTTGATATTGCCCGGATACGTAAAGAGGGGAAAACTTCAGACACGGAGTTTTTGGGGACACAAGGGTATGCGGCGCCAGAGCAGTTCGGTTTCCGGCAGACAAACGAACAGACAGACATTTATGCGGCAGGAGTTTTGCTTAACAAGCTGCTGACGGGGAAAACACCGCAAGAATTTTTGGTTGAGGGAAGATTAAGGGGAATTATCCGCAGATGTACGGAAATGGATGCTAGAAGGCGGTATCCAAGTGCAAAAGCCTTAAAGCGGGCTTTGCGTCCATATCTCCCC
>CAOKJI010000282.1 GCA_948468495.1 uncultured Dorea sp.
AAGTGGGGCGACACACCGAAGGCGTCCCTTGTGGAGATTGCAGGAATGAATTTGGAGACACGCTCTAGTACATAGTATAACACAAAAAGAATGACCTTCGTAGCCCCTTTACGAAAGTCATTCTCTCTGTCACTATTTTGCAAATCCAACGATTCCAAACGCCCCCGGCCCGCCATGGCAGGTAATCACGCCTCCGGTCTGTACCCAGGTTATCTTCTTTACCCCCGCTTCATAAGCCGCCTCTTCGGCCGCCCTCTTCGTCTCCTCTGCAAGCCCCGGCGCCCAAATCAGATAAATTTCATCCAGAGACAATCTCTGCCCTGCAATATATTCTTTCACCAGCTTCGGTACAATCTTACTCATATTGCCGCGGTATTTCTTCTTCGCCTGAAGATATCCGTCAAGAATCTCAATACATGGATGCAGCTTGAGAAGGCTCCCTGCCAGAGCTGCAGCATTGCTGACCCTTCCTCCCGCCCGCAGAAATTCCAGTGTATCCGGGACAAAACACATCTTAACCCGTTCGGAAATGCTTACCGCCTGTCTCGCCGCTTCTTTCGCCGTCCACTCCGGATGTTCCCGCAAAAGCTCTGCTACTTTCACAACCACCGCATACTGCCCGGCAGATACCTGTTTGGTATCTACACAAGTCACCCCTTCTACATGCCCGGCATCAATTGCGATTTTAGCGCTCTGATAAGAACAGGTCGTAACCGACGAATACGCAAGATACAGAATCTCACTCTCCGGATATTTCTCCCTGATTTCCCCGAATATCTTCGTAAAATCCTCCGGTACACTGCCGCTGGTCTTCGGCAGGGCTCCGGTACGCTCATAATATCCGTATATCTCCTCCGCCGGAAATGTTCCGTCATCCCTTGTCTCACTTCCAAACGATACATGCATCGGCACCAGCTCTATTCCATACTCTGCCGCCACTTTCTCTGTAATATCCGAACCTGTCTCCGCCAATATCACTAATTTATTCATATACCCCTCCTGAATTATTACTGTTCACTCCCGTTCACAGCAAGTGCAAAGTGCTGTGTGAACAGCAACCCTGTTTTCGTTACCATTCATACATTGACCAGTATACAGTAGATTGAAGCAGGCGAATGTCTCTTAGCAGACAATTCAGGAGTGTTTTTAATGGAGATGAGATAGCGGCTTACCGGGACTTAGGCACGAAGGCATTCCTGAGTGACTTAGTCCCGGTTAGCCGGTAGCTCAGCGGAATGTTACTCCGTCTGCTAAGAGACATTCGCCTGCTTCAATCTACGTCCGCTGGCTAAAGTGAGAACAGTAACCTGTTTTCGTGATAAGTAGTTTTTATTACTACATATTAATTGTATACTTTTCTATCCTTTGATACAATTTACAAACAAGAATAAAGTGTAAATATTTATACCCTAGTACATGCCCTTTGGGCTGGCGGACTGCGTCCGATAAGGTATGACTGCTCATACGGCGCAAAACCGGAGTGTATTTGAAAATGATTCAGGAGGGCATCATGCGAAGATTCATCAATAAGAAATTTACTAAGAGAAACCGGTTTACCAGACAGTGCATCGGTGAAGCTATTTTATTTCTGATTCATCAGAAAGGCTTTGAAGCTGTCACGATTTCCGATATTGTAAAGAAAGCGGGCGTTTCGAGAATGACCTTTTATCACTATTTCCATGACAAAACCGACGCCCTTAATAATTATCTTTATGAAGTTATCAATGGTTATGTGGAAGAAAGTCCGGAGCGCATTACCTTTCAGAAGCTTCAGGCAATAGAACGAATCCGACATGCTCTCTGCTATTTTGACCGGTATGCTTTTCTTTTTATTACGTTAGAAGAGGCCAATCTATACTACCTGATGATTCATGCGATAAATGACTATATGAAGCTTTACGTCGCGCCGCAGTACTCCGGCTCTGCTTATGATTTGTATTACTATGCCGGCGCCCTGTTAAATGTATTTATCCATTGGGAGAAAAACGGAAAAAAGGAATCTGTCGATGAGATTGTACAGATTATAGAACGCCGAATCCAAAATGTGTAAACGGACTTATATTTCTTCCTCATACTTTATCCGCTCCATATCCTCGCTGACATGGCTGGTCTCCGTTTTCCTGATTACCGCGCCATGTTCCGTCAACGCCGCAAAAGGAGCGAACTGCGCCGCCCGCTCGGACAATGACATCTGCGGATGGTTTTTTGATACATGGTGCGGGAGATGAATGATATCTGCGTACTGCTCCGCAGCCTGCAAAGCGCTCTCCAAGTGCTTACTCTTGTTGTTCTTTTCTTTTTCCATAAATTCTCTCCTATAAAATATTCCCGCCTGTACGGCTCAGAACTGCCTGCCGGAAACAGGACGCTTTGTCAGGCTTTATGTCCGCCAATCTGATTATTCCGCTCCCTCGCCGTCGCGCCTTCTTCTAAGTTCATGCCCTTTAATATCGCGTTCTTTCCATATTTTTTCTTGATGTCCAGCATGGTCTGCTGGAGCTTACGCTCCCGTTCAAGAGCCTTTTTTTCTTCTTCCTGTTTTCTTCTTAGCGCCTCGTAATCTGTAAATAGATTCATCTGTTCATAGGTTACCGTCTCCTGTGCCTGCGCCTTTTCTTCTTCCACCACATGATTCGCCGCTATATTGATTCTTCTGACCAGCAGATTCTTATCCACAATCCTGTCGTACAATTCCATTACCGCATGAATAATTACTTTCGTCGAGGCAGTCTTTCTCCCCAGATTAACCGAACTATGCGCATGCTTGGGATACTCTCTGCCATGGTGGTCTATGCTTACTTCTCCTTTGTATGTTTTTCTGATTTCCGGATTTGCCAGACTGCTCCTGTCAAAACTTACGGCAAGCACCATCTGATCTGTCACCAGCCCCTTATCCACCAATTCCAGAACCAACTGTTCCGTCATTTCCCTGAGCACTAATTTCGCTTTCCGGAAATCATAAGCGCACTGCAATACCTGACCGGACCCCATACTGCTGTTTTCCGGCTTATATGCCTTAATATCTTCCATCCTGCAGGGTTCAAATCCCCATGCATGGTCAATCAGAAGTTCTGCATTTACCCCAAACATCTTATAGAGCAAATCTTCATTATAATAATCGCCGGGACCTCCCAGCGAACACCGGGCAATATCCCCCATCGTATAAATTCCCTGCGCTTCCAGCCTTTTCGCATAGCCTCTTCCCACACGCCAGAAATCTGTCAGGGGCTTATGGCCCCACAAAAGCCTGCGGTAACTCATCTCATCCAGCTTGGCAATCCGCACCCCATACTTATCCGGCGGGATATGCTTCGCAACAATGTCCATAGCCACTTTACAGAGATACAGATTCGTTCCAATTCCCGCCGTAGACGTAATCCCTGTCGTTTCCAGCACATCCCGGACAATCTTCGCCGCCAGCTCCCTTGCCGTCATCTGGTAAGTATTCAGATAATGGGTCACATCCATAAATACCTCGTCAATGGAATACACATGAATGTCTTCCGGCGCCACATATTTCAGATAAATATCATAAATACGCCCGCTGTACTCCAGATACAGCGCCATTCTCGGCACAGCCGTCACAAAATCCACCTTCAGTTCCGGCATAAACTCCAGCTCAATTGCATGAACAGAAGCCCCGGTAAATACATGCCCCGGAGCCTTTCTCTGCCTTTCTGTGTTCACTTCCTTCAGTTTTCGTATCACCTCAAACAGCCTGGGCCTTCCGGGAATCCCATAAGCCTTTAAGGAAGGCGAAACCGCCAGACATATGGTCTTATCCGTACGGCTCTTGTCCGCCACCACAAGATTCGTATTCATCGGGTCCAGTCCCCGCTCGACACATTCTACAGAGGCGTAAAATGATTTTAAATCGATTGCAATATACGTATACTCCCTGTCCATCCCTTAGCAAACTCCCGCCGGGTACACGAACCGTTCAGACGGAACGGTTATCCCCCGCTTACTTTTTATTTTTCACAGAGTAATTCCTGATAG
>CAOKJI010000283.1 GCA_948468495.1 uncultured Dorea sp.
TGAGGAGGTTCAAAATTATGTCAGAATTAACTTTTGAACAGATGTTGGAAGAATCATTCAAGACGATACGCAATGGAGAGGTGGTAGACGGCACCGTCATCGATGTTAAGCCTGATGAGATTATTTTAAATATAGGTTACAAGGCTGACGGAATTATTACGAGAAGCGAATATACCAACGAGTCGAATGCTGATCTTACTACCATGGTATCAGTCGGTGATCCGATGACAGTGAAAGTTCTGAAGGTGAATGACGGAGAAGGTCAGGTGCTGCTGACGTATAAGAGATTGGTTGCCGAGAGAGGCAACGAGAGATTAAGGGAAGCTTTTGAGAACAAAGAAGTCTTAAAGGCGCCTGTTGTACAGATTCTTGGTGGAGGCTTAAGCGTTGTTGTTGACGAGGCCAGAGTATTTATCCCGGCAAGTCTTGTTTCAGATACATATGAGAAGGACTTGAATAAATATCAGGGACAGGAGATTGAATTTGTTATCAGCGAATTTAATCCGAGAAGAAACCGCGTAATCGGAGACAGAAGACAGCTCCTGGTGGCAGAGAGAGCTGCAAGACAGAGAGAGCTTTTTGCGAATCTCAATGTTGGAGATACAGTGGAAGGTATCGTTAAAAATATTACGGATTTCGGCGCGTTTATCGACCTTGGCGGCGTTGACGGACTCTTGCATGTGTCTGAGATGTCATGGGGAAGAATTGAGAATCCGAAGAAGGTATTCCAGGTAGGAGAGAAGCTGAAAGTACTGGTGAAGGATATCCGCGACACGAAGATTGCTCTAAGTCTGAAGTTCCCGGAGACGAATCCATGGGCGAATGCGGCCGAGGATTATGCGGTAGGAACAGAGATTACAGGAAGAGTTGCGAGAATGACAGACTTCGGCGCTTTTGTAGAGTTGGCGCCAGGGGTGGACGCATTGCTTCATGTATCCCAGATTTCCCGCGAACATGTGGAGAAGCCTTCTGACAGATTATCGGTAGGGCAGGAAATCACAGCAAAGATTGTAGATTTGAATGAAGCAGAGAAGAAGATTAGCTTAAGTATTAAGGCGCTTGAGTCGGAAGCGGCTGCATCCTATGATTCAGAAGATGCAGAAGGTTAATTCTTTTGATTTTTATCATACAGAGCATGAGAGTGCGGGCGACGGGGAGTATTTATCCCAAGTTCGCGAGGCGATGTATTGGGGATGGTAATATTATAAACGGTAAAGATAGGGGCATGGAAAGTCTCTATCTTTCTGTGTTTGTTAAGGCAAAAAACGTTAAATTAACAACAAAATCTGTTAAATAACCGACAAGATGTTTCTCGAAATATACAATAAATTGTCTCTGATTATCTGGATTGCCAGAGCATTTTCTTGTATAGTATAAGTAAAGGATTTTAAAGGAAGGAAGGGAAAAAGGATGGCACTGTTAACATTTAAGGGTGGGATTCACCCGGATGACGGCAAGCGCCTGGCGAAGGATGCGGCTATTGTTGATGTGAAACCGAAGGGCGACCTGGTTTATCCGCTTTCTCAGCATATCGGAGCTCCGGCGTCACCGATTGTTGCGAAGGGCGACAGAGTGCTGCGGGGGCAGAAGATTGCGGAAGCAGGCGGTTTTGTGTCTGCGCCCATTTATGCATCCGTATCGGGTACTGTAAAGGCGATTGAGCCTCATTTTAATCCGACAGGTGCGAAGGTTAACTGCATCGTGGTTGAGAATGACGGAGAGTATGAGGAAGTGGAATATGCTCCGGTTAAGCCTTTGGAGGAGATGACAAAGGAAGAGATCTTAGGCGCAATCGGAGAAGCCGGAGTTGTCGGCATGGGCGGCGCTGGATTTCCAACCAGAGTGAAGCTGTCTCCGAAGGAGCCGGAGAAGATTGACTATATTATCGCAAACTGCGCGGAGTGCGAGCCCTATATTACAGCCGATTACCGGAGGATGATGGAGACGCCGGAGCTGTTGGTAGGCGGTATGAAGGTGATTCTGTCTGTATTTGATAAGGCGAAGGGAATCTTCGGCGTGGAGGATAACAAGCCGGATTGTATCGAGAAGCTTAAGGAACTTACGAAGGACGAGCCCCGTATGGAGGTTATGGCCCTTAAGACCAAGTATCCTCAGGGAGCAGAGCGTCAGCTGATCTACGCTACAACCGGAAGGGCTATTAATTCTACCATGCTGCCAGCGGACGCGGGCTGCGTTGTGGATAATGTGGAGACGATGATTAACGTATATCAGGCGGTTGTGAAAGGGATGCCGTCTATTGAGCGTATTGTGACGGTAAGCGGCGATGCAGTGAATAAGCCGGGGAATTTCAGAGCGCCCTTCGGGATGAACCAGATGGAGCTTGTGGAAGCCGCAGGCGGTTTTAAGGAAGAGCCGGAGAAGGTGATTTCCGGCGGACCGATGATGGGATTCGCTATGTTTACGCTGGACGTTCCGGTGACCAAGACGTCTTCTTCCATTCTGAGCTTTTTAAAGGACCCGGTGAAGGGACTGGAAGAGACGGCCTGCATCAATTGCGGACGCTGCGTGGAAGCCTGTCCGAGCAGAATCATTCCTTCCAGACTGGCGGATTACGCCCAGCATCACAACGAGGAAGCATTTACAAAGATGGAAGGTATGGAATGCGTGGAGTGCGGTTCCTGCAGTTACGTATGTCCGGCTAAGAGACCGCTGAAACAGGCGATTGGTTCCATGAGAAAGATTGTTCTTGCGAACCGCAGAAAGAAATAACAAAGAGAGGAAGAGGTGAACAAAAGTGGAGAATAAATTAAATATTTCGTCTTCACCGCATATACGTTCCAAGATTACTTCCAGCAATATTATGCTCATGGTAACGATTGCTCTGTTGCCTGCATCTGCATTTGGAGTTTATAACTTTGGAATGAATGCGCTGCTGATGTTGATTGTGACAACGGCGGCGGCTGTATTGACAGAATATATCTATGAGAAACTCATGCACAAGAAGATTACAATCGGTGATTTCAGCGCGGTTGTAACCGGACTTTTGCTGGGGCTGAATATGCCTCCTACGGCGCCGCTGTGGATGGGCGCTCTCGGTAGCGTGTTCGGTATTTTGATTGTAAAGCAGTTATTCGGAGGTCTGGGACAGAACTTTATGAACCCGGCGCTGGGAGCAAGATGCTTTCTGCTGATTTCTTTTACCGGACCGATGACGAGATTTATCTATGACGGCGAGACAGGGCCTACGCCTCTTGCATATATCAAGGAAGGCTCTATGTCAAGCATCAATTCCATGGATATGCTGATTGGACGGATTCCGGGAACTATTGGCGAGACTTCTGTAATCGCCATTATTATCGGCGCGATTTTCCTGATTCTTATGGGAATCATTGATCTTCGCATTCCGGGTACATATATTGTAACTTTTGTGATTTTTATTGGTATCTTCGGACAGTTCACTGCTGCGGATGTGGGATTTTTCGATCCGAACTATATTACCGCGCATCTCTGCGGAGGAGGTCTGATGCTTGGCGCATGGTTTATGGCCACCGACTACGTAACTTCGCCGATTACCAAACAGGGTCAGATTCTTTTTGGAATATTGCTGGGTGTGCTTACCGGTCTGTTCCGTCTCTTCGGCGGTTCGGCAGAGGGCGTGTCTTATGCAATTATTATCAGTAACATCTTAGTTCCGTTGATTGAGAGGGTTACTCTTCCAAAACCATTCGGTAAAGGAGGAGAGAAATAATGAATAAGATTGTAAAGAATGCAGCGATTCTTACTGCGATAACATTAGTATCCGGTCTGCTTCTTGGACTGGTGTATGAGATTACCAAGGAGCCCATTGCACAGGCTCAGGACGCTTCTAAGAAAGAAGCGTGGCAACAGGTATTTCCGGAGGCTTCTCTGGATGATTTTGAAGTGATGGACGTGGACGGGGACGCGGCGAAGGCAGCGGCGGACGGACTTGGCGTTCTGGCAACGGTGGACGAGGTCTGCGCGGTTGGCGATATGGGCTATGTAGTTACGGTG
>CAOKJI010000284.1 GCA_948468495.1 uncultured Dorea sp.
TGTCAGCCTTGAATTGTAGCCGATATGCGCGGGAGCCTGTGCAATCATCGTAAACGGTCCGTACTCATAGGTTGCATCCTGAATCTCTTCCAAAATCGCTGTACGCGCCTCATCGTCGGTTGCTTCCATACAGGACTTAGCCATCGCTGCAATCTCCGGATCCATATCTGCCGCCCATCCTGCACGCAGGCCTACCAGACCGCCTGGCAGGAACTCAAGCTGTACGTTCGGGTCAGCAAAGTCAACCGACCAGTACATTACCGTAAATCCAAGCGTTCCGTCACGGTATGCATCGCCGTAGCCCGCCGCCCATGCCTGTGTTACGATGTTACAGTTAATTCCAATGAGAGCCAGGTCATCCTTTACCTTCTGTCCAAGGTCGGTAAGCGGAGTTCCCTCAAAAGCAAGGTCGGTAATCGTAAGGTCGATATCAAATCCATCCGGATAGCCTGCGTCTGCAAGAAGCTTCTTCGCCTCTTCCACATCCGTATAGCTTACGTCGCGAGTTCCCTTGCTTCCCATAAAGCCGTCCTGAATCAGCGCATAAGGCGTAATCGTTCCAGAACCTACAATCTCCTGGACTCCCTTGTAATCCAGAGCTTTGCGGATTGCCTGCTGTACCTTCGGGTCAGAGACAGGACCGCCGATTTTCTCATCCATGTTCATCATAACAAAGGCAACTGTCTTGGTCGCATCGTTGATAACAGCTACGTTATCTTTTCCTTCCAACTCCGATACGGTATCATCTGTCAGGTTCAGAGCAACATCCACGTCTCCGCTGGACAGCGTCATCATCTGTGTATTTGCGTCGCCCTGAAGCTGGATAATGTACTTGTCTACATTAGAAGCGTTCTCGCCCCAGTAATTCTCGTTCTTCTCAAGTACGATTTCCTCATTCGGCGTATACTTGGTCAGAACATACATACCGGAACCTGCGCTTGTGTTATCCAGATAATTACGCGCTGTATCTGTCTCTGCCGCATCCTCCGCATCGGTAGCGCCGTTTTCCTTCGCAACCTTGCTGTCAAGAATTGCAAGAGCGTTGTATGTCAGCTTGGAAGTAATCGCACTGTCAGGCTCTGTCAGATTGAAAACAACAGTCTTCTCATCCGGAGTCTCAACGCTTTCAATGGTGTCGGCGATGAAAGAGGGATTGCCCTTCAGGTTCTTACAGCGGTTTACAGAAAATGCAACGTCCTCAGACGTCATAGGATTGCCGCTTGCAAATGTAATTCCATCTTTCAAAGTAACCGTAAGAGTCATGCCGTCCTCTGAAAATTCGTAGGTGTCTACCAGACAAGGCTCTGCTGCGCCGTCATTGCCGTAGAACTTAAACAGATTCTCATAGCATGCGTTCATTACTACATGCGCATATTTCTCATATACGTAGCCCGGGTCAAAGGTCTCAAGTCCTTCTCCCTCCATTGCAATCACAACTGTCTTGCCGCCTCCGTCTGCCGATTCGGAACCGCCGTCCTCCGGCGCCGCGTCCGGCCCGCCGCCGCATGCCATAAGAGACAGGGCTACTGTAAAGCTCATAACTAATGCCGCGAGTTTCTTCTTCATAAATATATCCTCCTTTATAAAATTATATATTGAGACACCGGACGTCCCGTTCAGAGCCGAACTCCTTTCCGGACAGCCGGCGGAATCTCTTCATTCATTTCTGTTCGCTTCATTTACAGCAATATTCGCAAATCCGTCTGAATCTCACTCCTTGAATGAATCTTCATCATACAAATGACAGGCAACAAAATGTCCCTCCGAGATCTCCTTCAATACCGGCCGGTCTTTGCTGCATCTTGCGCATGCCTTCGGGCAGCGGGTATGAAAACGGCATCCGGACGGCGGACTGCTGGGACTTGGCACCTCTCCCTCCAGATGGATTCTCTCTGACTGGGCTTCCTGATCCACCTGGGGAATCGCCGAAAGCAGCGCTTCCGTATAAGGATGGTAACGCTTCTCATAGAGCTGATCGTAGGATGCAATCTCAACCATATTGCCAAGATACATCACGCCCACCCGGTCGCTGACCTGATATACCACGTTCAGATTATGCGAAATAAAGAAGTAGGTAAGCCCAAGCTTCTCCTTCAGTTCCTGCAGGAGATTGAGCACCTGCGCCTGCACAGACACATCCAGCGCCGAAACCGCCTCGTCACAGATGATAATCTCCGGCTCCAGAGCCAGGGCCCTTGCAATTCCCACACGCTGCTTTTGTCCTCCGGAAAGCTCATGAGGATATCTGCTCAGATGATAATCATCCAGTCCCACAAGCTGCAGCAGCTCATGAATGCGTGCATCCATATTTGCTTTATCCTTTAAGTTATGTATCTCAAAAGGCTCCATCAGAATCTGCCTCATGGTTCTTCTGGGATTCAAACATGCGGAAGGATCCTGGAAAATAATCTGCGCCTTCTTCCGCATCTCTTTCAGCTCTTTTCCTTTTAAGGAAGAGACGTCCTGCCCATGGAAATAAATACTGCCTTCTGTCGCATCCAGTAACCGGATTAACGTCCGCCCAAGGGTACTCTTTCCACATCCGCTCTCCCCTACAACTCCAAAGGTCTCGCCCTTCATAATCTCAAAACTGATATCATCTACCGCCTTGACTGTACCGGACTTTTTATTCTTACCTTTAAAATATACTTTTACATGGTCGGCCTTCATCAGCACTTCTCTATCATTTGCTGCCATCTGCTAACCCTCCTCTTTCTGTGCGTCCTGATATCTCCAGCACCGCACCTTCCGCTCCTCTGATATTTCAAACATCGGCGGCTGTTCTTTCTTACACTGCTCTGAGGCATACGGACATCTGGGCCAGAAGCTGCAGCCTTCGATTCGCTCCGTAGGATTCGGCACCATCCCTTCAATCGTCTTAAGCGGAGGTCTGTCCTTCGTTATCCTTGGAATCGCATCCAGCAGCCCCTGGGTATAGGGATGCTTCGGAGCGGCAAACAGTTCCGCCACCGGGGCTTTCTCCACAATATGTCCCGTATACATAACAAGAACCGTATCGCAGAGCTCGCTAATCACGCCCAGGTCATGGGTGATAAATACAACCGATGTTCCCATACTCTCATTCAGTTCCCGAATCAAATCCAGAATCTGCGCCTGAATGGTAACATCCAGCGCTGTGGTCGGCTCGTCAGCAATCAGAATCTGGGGCCTGCAGGCTAACGCCATGGCAATCATCACCCTCTGGCGCATCCCGCCGGACATCTGATGGGGGTATTCATGCGCCCGCACCTCCGGATTCGCAATTCCCACCGCTTTCATCATCTCAACCGCTTCCTGCATAGCCTCTTTCTTCTTCATTCCCCTGTGCAGGGTAAGCGCTTCTGCAATCTGTTTTCCGCACTTGATAATCGGATTCAGAGAGGTCATAGGCTCCTGAAAGATCATCGAAATATCATTCCCCCGAATCTTCTGCATCTCAGCCTCAGATTCTTTCACTAGGTCTCTTCCTTTATATAGAATCTCTCCGCAGGTAATCTCTCCCGGAGGATTCGGAATCAACTTCATCATTCCCAGTGAGGACACGCTCTTGCCGCTTCCGCTCTCTCCGACAATTCCAAGCTTCTCTCCTTTATGCAGCGTATAGTTCAGATGATTTACCGCCTTCACCGTACCTTCCACAGTTTTAAATTCCACGCATAAATCCTTAATCTCAATCAACTTCTCTGTCTTTTCCATAGCTATCCTCTCACTGTAAATGAAATTGTGCTGGCCGTTTTACAAGGTACACCCTCCGGGTATCCCATTATGGCCATCCGGCCGTTTCACAAGGTATAGTATTTCCACTACAACGCAATAAAGCACTCTCTGTAAATAAAGAGGTAACAAGCTTAATCCTCCCCTCACCTTCAGACAGGAACATTCTTGTTACCTCTGATATCTCATAATTATACACAACAATGTATTAAATTTCAATAACATTCTTTACAACTTGATTAATTTTGT
>CAOKJI010000285.1 GCA_948468495.1 uncultured Dorea sp.
CTTATCTGTATTTGCTGATTTTGTCTGCACCTTCGTCTTGTTTTTGTCGCTGTCGGTCTCGTCCATCGTTCTGGCCTCCTGACGGTCAGATTCCTGGTAACTCTTCAGTGTATATGTTCCCACAATCGCAACTGCCGCCGCAAAACAAATTGCAATTCCAACAGACGCACCTCTTTTTCTTGAAGGCTTTGGCCTCTTATTCATATTCATCACCTCTGGCTATATTTTTACCAGAAGCATATTCTTTTATTCAGTATCTCTCACAATATCTGTAACTTCTTTCAATTCTGTCCCTTCAAAAAAATATGTCAAAATCTCGTTAAATAATTTTCCGTCTTTCGCCATCCGGTTTGCCGTATACTGGCTCATTCCCAATCCATGTCCAACTCCTCTGGTGGTAATCCGAAGTTTTCCATCATAATTCTGTAAGGTAAAACAGCTGGAGGCAAGTCCATATGTTTTCCGAAATTCTTCACCGCTTACCGTCTCTTCCCCGGCCCTGACGTTCAGTACATACCCGGCCGTATCTGTTCCGGTAACTTCGACGTCCATCTCTTCTAAAATAATGGTCCGTATCTGCTCTTTTGACTCGATATCCAGCGGACATTCTTTTATTTTCAAATAGGGGTATTCCTCGCTTCCAAGTACCTCTGCCCCATCCCTGGTATTACCGTTGGTCAGCCTGCAATAAGGAACATTTGCCGGCTTATCCCCATACATCAGCACTTGTCCATCTGTCTGCTCCCAGGCGGATTTTAATTTGTCATAGTAAGCGCTGTACTTTCCGCCTCCCCACTGCTTTCGCATCTCATCTGCTGTCCAGAACTCATCAGGAAGAACGACTCCGCTTCCTCCCTCAAGGATCTGGCCGTAAACAGTTGTTCTCACCAATACTGCCTGTGCTTTCAACGCCTCTTCTTCATAAGAAGCCGGTATTTCTTTTGCGAGTCTTCCTATGCAGTACTCCTCGATAGACATTTCCGTTTCTTTCCCTTCATTTTCCACCATAATATACCCCTCGTCCACATTTGCAGAGGTTGTTACGGTTGGTCCATTTAAAAAAAAGGTAATAATATACGGCAGCAGCGCAATAATTAACAGATAGCTTCCCAGTCGTTTCATTCTCTGTAACATAAAAAGCCCTCCCCTACGTTTAATGTATGAGAGGGCTTTTTGATTTATTCACATCATGTCCGATAATTATTCATCTGTCTTAACTGTAATCTTATCCAGATGCCAGATATCCGATACATACTCTTCAATGGTTCTGTCGGAAGAGAATTTACCGCAGCAGGCTGTATTAAGAAGCGCTTTCTTCGCCCAGCCTTCCTCGTCTCTGTATGCTTCCTCAACCTTCTCCTGCGCCTGCGCATAAGCCCGGAAATCTTTCAGGATAAAGTACATATCCGGACGGTCGCTGCCTTTCTTATTCAGCAGGCAGTTATATAAGTCGCGGTACTTCTCGGTATCGCCATGCGCATACGTGCCGTCCACAAGCTGATTTACCACCCGGCGGATTTCTTCATCATTATTATAGATGTCATATGGATTGTAGCCGCCGTTTTTCTCGTAATTCATAACCTCATCTGAACTCAGTCCGAAGATAAATGCATTTTCTTCGCCCACTTCTTCTACAATCTCCACATTCGCGCCGTCCATTGTACCGATGGTCGGAGCGCCGTTCAGCATAAATTTCATATTGCCAGTTCCAGACGCCTCTTTTGATGCAGTTGAAATCTGTTCGCTCACGTCCGCCGCTGCAAAAATCAGCTCTGCGTTCGATACGCGGTAATCCTCAATAAATACGACCTTTAATTTACCATTTACATTCTTATCGTTATTTACCACATCGGCAACCGAATTAATCAGCTTAATAATCTCTTTTGCACGAATATATCCGGCGGAAGCCTTGGCGCCGAAAATAAACGTTCTTGGATAGAACTCCATTTCCGGATTGTCTTTCAGTCTGTTATACAGATACATCACATGCAGAATATTCAAAAGCTGACGCTTATATTCATGAAGTCTTTTTACCTGAACGTCAAACATAGAGCGCGGGTCAACCTCAACGCCGTTGTGCTGTAAGATATAAGCAGCAAGGCGTTCTTTGTTCTTAAATTTAATCTCCATGAACTCTTTCAGCGCCTTCTCGTCATCCGCATACTTCTTAAGACCGGACATCAACGACAAATCCGTCGCCCATTCATCGGTTCCAAGCTTCTTTGTTACCCAGTCGGCAAGCAGCGGGTTGCCATGCATCAGGAAACGTCTCTGGGTGATTCCGTTGGTCTTGTTGTTGAATTTCTGCGGCATCATCTCATAGAAATCCTTCAGTTCGCGCTTTTTCAGAATCTCTGTATGAAGCCTTGCAACACCGTTCACAGAATAACCTGCAACGATAGCAAGATGCGCCATCTTCACCTGACCGTCCCGGACAATGGCCATATTCTTTACCTTCTCATAATTACCCGGATATGCCGCTTCCACTTCAAGCAGGAAGCGCCGGTCAATCTCCTGAATAATCTGGTAAATTCTTGGAAGCAGCTTCGAGAATAAGTCAACCGGCCATTTCTCAAGCGCTTCTGCCATAATTGTATGGTTCGTATACGCGCAGGACTTTGTGGTAACCTCCCATGCCTCGTTCCATCCTAACTGATAATCATCCAGAAGGATTCTCATAAGCTCTGCAACCGCAACGGTCGGATGGGTATCATTCATCTGGAAGGTTGCCTTCTCATAGAGCTTGCGTACGTCGTCATGATCTCCCATATATCTTGCAACTGCTGCCTGAAGACTCGCAGACACGAAGAAATACTGCTGTTTCAGACGAAGTTCTTTTCCATTATAGTGATTGTCATTCGGATACAGCACGTCAACAATCGTCTTAGCCAGATTCTGCTGCTCCACCGCCTTTAAGTAATCACCCTTGTCAAAAGACTCTAACTGGAAGTCTACAATCGGCTCTGCATCCCAGATACGCAGCGTATTAACCTGGTTATTGTTATAGCCGACAATCGGATAATCATAAGGTATTGCACGAACCGACTCATAATTTTCCTGCTTAAATAAAGTCTTGCCTGTTGCGTCGTCATATTCTACCCGGATGTTACCGCCAAAGCGGATTTCCTTGGAGTATTCCGGTCTTCTAAGTTCAAATGGGTTGCCGTATCTCAGCCAGTTATCCGGCTTTTCCACCTGATGTCCATTCTCAATCTGCTGTTTAAACATACCGTAATGGTAACGAATCCCGCATCCGTAAGCCGCATAGCCAAGAGACGCCAGAGAATCCAGGAAACATGCCGCCAGACGTCCTAAGCCTCCATTTCCAAGGGCCGGGTCCAGCTCCTGATCTTCAATGAAGTTCAGGTCAATATTCATTTCCTCAAGCGCTTCTTTTACTTCTTTATATGCAGTCATATTAATCAGATTGTTACCGAGGGCGCGCCCCATCAGGAACTCCATAGACATATAATATACAATCTTCGGGTCCTCCTTATCGAACTGCTTCTGGGTTGCCATCCAGTCGTCGATAATCGCCTCTTTCACAGCGTAAGAAACCGCCTGAAACTGCTCCTGCGGCGAAGCCTCCGCCAACTCTTTTCGGTACAGACGTCTGCAGTTATCCAGTACCTCTTTTTTAAATGTTGTTTTGTCAAATCTTGCATTCATAGCTTTTTATTCCCTCTTATCCTAATTTTTCTACACCAAGCGTCACTTTCTCCCCGTTAATCTTCCACTCTTTCACATACCCGGTCGGAGCGGCGTTCCGAACAGTCTGAGCCAGTGTTTCCGAACTGATTGTCTCTGCATTATCTGCAAATACCTGGGCTGCTTTCCCGCTTCCTTCATAAGTAATGGCAATCTGATCCATCACCTCAAAGTCCGCCTCTTTGCGCATGGTCTGAACTTTGCTGATAATCTCGCGGACAAATCCTTCTTCCAAAAGCTTTTCGGTTAAATT
>CAOKJI010000286.1 GCA_948468495.1 uncultured Dorea sp.
CCAGAAGACGGTAGACGCATTATCCAGACTGGAGATGCCGGCGGGCGTGTACATCGATATCAAGATGAAAAGCAAGAAGAAGTAAGAAAGAAAACAGTAGTTCCTAACATTTAGGATGAACACTCGCGTAGTGTTCCGCTGTAAATCAAGGAGGTAATTATAATGAAGAAGGCTATTTTAGCTACAAAGATCGGGATGACCCAGATCTTTAATGAAGACGGTGCGTTAGTACCAGTTACAGTTCTTCAGGCTGGTCCTTGCGTGGTGACCCAGGTTAAGACTGTAGAAAACGACGGATATGATGCGGTGCAGGTCGGTTTTGTTGACAAGAAAGAAAAGATTGTGAACAAAGATAAGAGCGGCAGAAAAGAGATTGCCCACCGTCATGGACTGACAAAGGCGGAGCAGGGACATTTTGCAAAAGCCGGCGTTACAGGTAAGAGATTTGTAAGAGAGTTTAAGTTTGAGAATGCCAGCGAGTATAAGCTTGGCCAGGAGATTAAGGCCGACATTTTTGAGGCGGGCGATAAGATTGACGCTACGGCTGTTTCAAAGGGTAAAGGATTCCAGGGTGCGATTAAGAGACACAATCAGCACAGAGGACCTATGACGCATGGTTCTAAGTTCCACCGTCATGCGGGCTCTAACGGCGCGGCATCTGATCCGAGCAAGGTATTTAAGGGAAAGAAGATGCCTGGACAGATGGGTAATAAGAAGATTACCATTCAGAATCTTGAGGTTGTACGCGTGGACGCTGAGAAGAATCTGCTTCTGGTAAAGGGCGCTGTACCGGGACCGAAGAAATCTTTAGTAACAATCAAAGAGACCGTAAAGGCTGGCAAGTAGGCTTTAACTTAGGAAAGGAGGAACGCTAGAGATGGCAAACGTAGCAGTTTACAATATCGAGGGCAAAGAAGTTGGTACAATTGAGCTGAACGATGCAGTATTTGGTGTGGAAGTGAACGACCATTTAGTACACATGGCAGTTGTTAACCAGCTTGCAAATAAACGTCAGGGCACTCAGAAGGCTAAGACACGTTCTGAAGTATCCGGCGGCGGAAGAAAACCATGGAGACAGAAGGGGACAGGTCATGCAAGACAGGGTTCCACAAGGGCGCCTCAGTGGACAGGCGGCGGAGTTGTATTCGCACCGGTTCCGAGAGATTATTCCTTTAAGATGAATAAGAAGGAAAAACGCGCGGCTCTGAAATCTGCGCTTACTGCAAAGGTTGAAGAGAAGAAATTTATCGTAGTAGACGAGATTAAGCTGGATGAGATTAAGACAAAGAGCATTGCAAATATGCTGAAAGGTCTGGATGTCAGCAAAGCGCTGGTTGTGCTGGAAGACGGCAATACGAACGCTGAGATTTCTGCAAGGAATATCGCGGATGTTAAGACTGCAAAGTCCAATACAATTAATGTATACGACATCTTAAAATACAATACAGTAGTAGTTACGAGGGCTGCTGTAGAGGCGATTGAGGAGGTGTACGCATAATGGCAAATGTACAGTATTATGATGTAATCCTTAAACCGATAGTAACTGAGAAGAGTATGGAGCTTATGGGCGAGAAGAAATATACTTTCCTGGTTCATACAGAAGCGACCAAATCTCAGGTAAAGGAAGCTGTTGAGAAGATGTTCGCAGGAACAAAGGTGAAGAGCGTGAACACGATGAATCTTGACGGTAAGAAGAAGAGAGTCCGCGGAACATGGAAGTTCGGCAAGACTGCAAAGACGAAGAAAGCGATTGTTCAGTTGACAGAGGACAGCGCTGATATCGAGATATTCGAGGGACTGTAGAAAGGAGATGTAATCATGGGAATCAAAACCTATAATCCATATACGCCTTCCAGAAGACAGATGACTGGATCTGATTTCGCAGAAATCACTAAGACTACTCCAGAGAAATCTCTGTTAGCTTCTAAGAGCAGACAGGCAGGACGTAATAATCAGGGAAAAATTACAGTTAGACACCGCGGAGGCGGAGCTAAGAGAAAATACAGAATCATTGATTTTAAGAGAAGAAAAGACGGCGTACCGGCTACGGTGATTGGCATTGAGTATGATCCGAACAGAACGGCAAATATTGCCCTGATCTGCTATGAGGACGGCGAGAAGGCATACATTCTTGCGCCGGCAGGACTGACGGACGGTATGAAGGTTATGAACGGACCAGAGGCCGAGGTTCGGGTAGGAAACTGCCTGCCTCTTGCCAATATTCCGGTTGGTACACAGATTCACAATATTGAGCTGTATCCTGGAAAGGGCGGACAGTTGGTACGCTCCGCAGGAAACAGCGCGCAGCTGATGGCAAAAGAAGGCAAATACGCAACCCTTCGTCTCCCTTCCGGAGAGATGAGAATGGTTCCGATTATCTGCCGCGCATCCATTGGTGTGGTTGGAAACGGAGACCACAGCCTGATTAACTATGGTAAGGCGGGACGTAAGCGTCACATGGGCTTCAGACCTACGGTACGCGGTTCTGTTATGAACCCGAACGACCATCCGCATGGCGGTGGTGAAGGTAAGACTGGAATCGGACGTCCGGGTCCATGTACACCTTGGGGCAAACCGGCTCTCGGTCTTAAGACCCGCAAGAAGAATAAGCAGTCTAATAAGTTAATCGTAAGAAGACGTGATGGCAGAGGTATTAAATAAGAGATTTGAAAGGGAGGTAGAACCATGGCTCGTTCACTGAAAAAAGGACCATTCGCAGATGCCAGTCTGCTTAAGAAAATTGATGCTATGAACGCATCAGGCGACAAGTCGGTTATTAAAACATGGTCTCGTCGTTCTACAATCTTTCCAAGCATGATCGGACATACAATCGCCGTTCATGACGGAAGAAAGCATGTACCGGTATATGTAACAGAGGATATGGTTGGACACAAACTCGGTGAGTTTGTTGCAACCAGAACCTACAGAGGACATGGCAAAGACGAAAAGAAATCTAAGGTTAGATAATAGACAACGTATTTGAAAGGAGGGTTCATCCATGGCAAAAGGACATAGATCCCAGATCAAGAGAGAGAGAAATGCGAATAAGGACACAAGACCTTCGGCTAAGTTATCTTATGCCAGAGTATCTGTTCAGAAAGCATGCTTTGTATTGGATGCCATCAGAGGTAAGGATGTACAGACAGCACTTGGTATTTTGACTTACAATCCAAGATATGCTTCAAGTTTAATAAAGAAACTGTTAGAGTCAGCAATCGCAAACGCTGAAAACAACAACGGAATGAGCGCTGATAACCTTTATATTGCAGAAGCTTATGCAAATAAAGGACCAACAATGAAGAGAATCAGACCGAGGGCACAGGGCAGAGCTTATAGAATCGAGAAGAGAATGAGCCACATTACGCTGGTGCTTGATGAAAGATAAGGAGGGAAATCATGGGACAGAAAGTTAATCCTCATGGCTTGAGAGTCGGAATTATCAAAGACTGGGACTCAAAATGGTATGCGGAGAAGGATTTTGCAGACTATTTAGTAGAAGACCATGAAATCAGAACATTTCTTAAGAAAAGGTTATACAGCGCAGGTGTTTCCAGAATAGAGATTGAGAGAGCGTCAGAGCGCGTTAAGATTATTATTTATACAGCAAAGCCGGGCGTGGTTATCGGCAAGGGCGGTTCCGAGATCGAGAAGGTTAAGGGAGAGCTTGCGAAATATACCGATAAGAAGCTGATTGTAGACATTAAGGAAATTAAGAGACCGGATAAAGATGCGCAGTTAGTAGCTGAGAATATTGCGCAGCAGCTTGAAAACCGTATTTCCTTCAGACGTGCTATGAAGTCCTGCATGTCAAGGACCATGAAAGCAGGAGCGCTTGGTGTGAAGACATCTGTTTCAGGAAGACTTGGCGGCGCTGATATGGCCCGTACAGAATTCTACAGCGAGGGAACAATTCCTCTTCAGACATTGAGAGCAGACATTGACTACGGATTCGCCGAGGCTG
>CAOKJI010000287.1 GCA_948468495.1 uncultured Dorea sp.
GACTACAGGCGTTCCATCCCTCTGTAATATGTAACTTCCGTCCGGAATTGCATAGAACGTATGCCCCAGGCTGTCCGGATAAGTAATATCCTCCATCAGCCTCTTTCCATCCAGAATATCATCCTTCACCGCCTGATAATGGGGCAGCACATTGCACCGGGTAAGGGCAAGCCCCTTCAGATACCGCTGATAGGTACTGCTGACGCTCTCCCCCGGAAGCTCCGGCTGCGCGTAAACCGTCTCCGCACAGTTCATGCTTCCTGCGCTGATTCCCATCACGATTCCCTGAAATCCCTTCATACGCTCCGCAAGGCCAATCCTGTGGAAAAATGCATTCTGCGTGGGCACATGACCTCCCCCGAGAATAATCATATCATACTCCTGAATCCTGCCCGCCGTTTCTTCCCCATTCCGGCCGTCGCAAAGCTCCAGACCGCTGATAGGAAGCCCAGTCTCCCGTATCACCTTTTCAAAATAAAACCGCATCTCATCATTTCCCATAAACGCATCCGGGTCAGCCGCAATCACCAGACATCTGGCACACGCCGGCCAGTCTTCCTTCAAACGCTCCACCATCCCGTTCGCCGGGTTAAATCCTTTAAAGTCCTCCGGCTCCCCGCCTCTGTAGGAACCCGTCGGACTGCTGGTCAGATATAATTTCATAATTACCTCACAATCCTTTCCTTTTCAGGCCATTTACCAGACCTACGTAAAATTCCCGCACATCAAAATCCCTGATATTTTCCCGGTTCAGGTCGATGACATCTCCATGAGAAATCCCACGCTTTCCATCTGTCACAAGAAACGTATAATCTTCTCCCCATGGAAACGACGACTCTGACACCAGTCCGTCGTTGGGGCCGTCAAAATACTGTACTAAATGATGAGAGAAATTCAGCGGAAACCGGCCGCCGGACGCTACATTTAATTTGGAGCCCACGCTCTGATAATATACCTCCGGCGCATCTTTCACTTCTTCATTGAATCTCTCGCAGGCCGACGCTGTAAGGTCGCCGACCGCCGCTAAAAAGTTCGGATTCTCATCTCCCGCTTTGCGAAGGGCGGCGTTATAAGCCCCCGCAACCCTGTCTTTCACAGATTCAGGAATCTTATCCAGAAGATAATCTGCAAAAATACAGCCTCTGTGGGGCGTGTTAATCGTGGTAAGCGACGCCACAAAGGGCGACATTCCCAGCCTGCTGATTGCATATCTGGAATCCAGTCCTCCCTTTGAATGGGCGACGATATTCACCTTCCCGCATCCCGTCTCCTTTCGTATTTCCTGAATCCGCGCCGCAAGCTCTGCTCCGCTGTCGGCAACAGAAGCCGCCGACTGATGATTCCCATAGAAAATCTTCGCTCCATGCACATGAAGCTCCTTCGGAATCCTGCCCCAGTAATTTAAGTATTTGTAATCCCGAAAGAATACTCCATGCACCATCAGAAGCGGATATTTTGTCTCACACAGCTTCTCCGGCGCTCTTTTCTGCCCGCTCCATATCTTCTCACTCTCAAACCTGCATTCCTCCGAAGCCACGCGGATTATCTTCACCAGCACGATTACATTGGCAACCGGAATCCAGCCGCAGATAATCCCAATAGCCCTCCACTTCACCCCAATCTGGGCGGAGGTAAAATACACCCGCAATATTCCATTCCAGAATACCAGTCCCTCAATCAGTATCACACACAAAAGATCTGCAAACCACATCCCTCTCTGTTCATGGAACATGGCGGGCAGCATCGCCGCAAGCCACAGAACCGAACCGGAAACAGACAGCAGAAAATAGATTAAAAGCTCGCATCCGTCCGCACACAGTCTGAGACGTAACTTCGGGAGCTTCCTGTTTCCAAGCGCCGGAATTACATTCACCCCAAGATAGCAGCACACACAAAGCGCAATCCACAAAGCTCCCGCGCCGCGCAATTCTAAAAATGGAATATTGGCCGTCAGAAAAATCAGAACCCCGCAGACAACTCTCCTAATATATCTCATCCCTCTCACCTCATATCTTCTCTTGTATCTTTGCCTTTTATTAGTATAGCGAATAGCAAAACCTATTACAATATGCAAAAAGGGCCTGCTAAAAAGTAAGCCCTTAAAATAAATGAAACTTTGTCAGACATTAGTCTGCCTGCCCGAATGGTATGCATTAAGGCGCGCCCCTGGGTATTATTTTCTGTCATCGTTACATAATGCTTCGTACTTTTTTGTAAGCTCCTGAAAATCTTCCAAAGTTCTGCATTCCTTCAAATCATTCAGAATCCTGACTCTTTCAAGCTTACGCGCTAAATTTTCAATAACCTCTGCGTTTGTCGGCATACCGGCTCACCTCCCTGAAATGTAAAGGTTCCTTGCTTATATGCCTATTATATCATTTGTTTGTACAGAAATCTATACCCAATGGGGCCAGGAAGTTATTCATCACCCCACTCCCGAATCTCCCCGCATCCAATCCGGCTGCCGGAGTCTCCCGCCGGCTGGCTGCGAAAATCATCCGGCATTTCGTGGAGCACTACCGTTCTCCCAATCACATCTTCCGGAAAAAAGCGCCCGGTAAAAAACATCATCCACGCCTCGCCGTCGCACACCAGCAGAGGCGGCAGATCCCCTTCGTGCTGCGGATGCGGCTTGTCCCCGGGATTGAAATGTCCCCCTGCCTCTGCAAAAGCGTCTCCCTCTTTGCTGCCGCACTGATTCCCCTCATGAACATGAAAGCCGAAGAATCCGTCCCCCGCCTCCCCTTCACTGTTCCTGATTCCCGTAAATTCTGCACAGACAATGCTTCCTCCATATGTATCATAAAACTTTACAATCCCCTGCAAATCCGGATAGTTCTCATTTCCGGTAATCTCTGCACAGGCGTCCGGCTCTTGTGGAAGCTTCATAGCTGCTCCCCCTTTATACTCTGATATTCTTCACATTCTATGAAGGAGCAAGACTCTTTAGAACCCTCTGCGCGTTCTTTCGGAAGATTCCGTCCAACTGGCTTTCCGTTATCCCCGCCTTCTTTAACCCATGCCACAGAAGTTCCATGTCGCCGACCCATGGAATATCCTCATACTCCATGCCGTCAAATCCGTCAAAATCTGAGCCAATCGCCGGAAATTCACTTCCTCCCATCCGAATCATATGCATGATATGGGCCGTCATATCCTCCAGCTTAGACTCCTTTCTGCCGGAGAGAAACGGTCCGTAGAAATTAAGTCCCGCTATGCCGCCAGCATTTGCAAGCTTTCGTATCATCTCATCCGACAAGTTCCTTGGATGACTGCAGAGCGCCCGGCAGTTTGAATGGGACGCCGCTACCGGACCTTTCGCACAGTCCAGAATATCCTGGAACGCTCCGTCTGAAGCATGGGAAACATCCACAATCATTCCAAGCCGCCCTGCATATTCTACCGCTTCCCTCCCGAACTCTTTGAGTCCCAGCTTCATCGCCTGCGGGTCTCTGCTATTGGGATATCCAAAACAATTCTCATAATTCCAAATAGGAGTTATCAGCCGCACACCCTTCCGGTAAAGCTCCAAAAGCCTCTCCATCTTCCCATTTAAGACGCCCCCTTCTTCTACCGTCAGAACGGCGGATATCTTTCCCTCCTCTTCATTCTCCCGAATATCCCTGAAGGAATACGCGTGCGCAATCTCACCCGGATATTTCTCACACTGGCTGTCAAGAATCTGAATCATGGCAAGCACGTCGCCATAACATTCCTCGTAACCGCCTTCCGCATGGTCCAGATAGGTAAAGCAGGCAAAAAACTGGGCTAAAGTTCCCGCCTTTCGCATCCCCGGAATCGTAATGCAGCCGCTATTTTGCATCAAATCCTCTTCCGAAAAATCCTTCGTCCCTTCCGCATCTCCCCTCTTCTCCTTCTCTTTCTCAAAACACAATAATCTCCACAGCGTATCGCAATGCATATCAATCAAACGCATACGGTAAACTCCGCTCCTTTCTAA
>CAOKJI010000288.1 GCA_948468495.1 uncultured Dorea sp.
GCACTAATTCTTTCCGTCGCTCTTCCTGTAACTTAAGCCATCCTCCCTCCTGTTCCGCCTTTTTTGAATACCGCTCAATAGCTGCGTGAAATACATTTCCCAAATCCAGCGCCTGAAATTCATATTCTTTCCGTTCCTTTAAGCGAAGTCCATAGCTAAGAAAATGGGCAAACGCACAGGCGGAGAACCTCTCCATTCTGGAAACGCTATTCTGAAAATGTTCCCCATAGACCAAGCTTGCCGCCATCTCGCTAATCCGCTTCGGCTGATAGGAATAAAATCCAGCGTCCAGAAGGCCTTCCATCTTTTCTGCCCATTCCGGATTCTTCTTATACCAGCTATACAGCTCCATCCACGCGCTTCCCACTCTGTCATCCTGCATGCGGATTCCCTGAATCAGCTCCTTTACTCCCATTCCCGGCGTTAACTCCTTGTCCGCCGTCCTTTTCTTCGTCTCGTCGGTAACAGTAATACCCGGAAACAACTTCTTCATCTCACCAATCAGATAAGCCGGCCGAAGCGCGCTTCCGTCCGCGCCGCTCTTACTGTAATACAGATACAATTTCTCTTCCGGCTTTGTCAGATTCAGATAGAGATAAAACTTCTGAATGTACGCCTGCTCCCTTCCTCCCGGCGTCAGCGCAAGCTTCTCTGCCTCGAATTTCTCCCGGTCCCGCTCGCTTAAAATTCCACTCCTAAGAAGGGCTCCCGGAAGCAGAGTATCATTCAGGCCCAGAACGAAAAGCGCCTTGATATCCTTCAGTCTGGTCCTCTCCACATCGCCTGCGATTACCTGATCTAACCCCGGCGGGATAACGCCGATTTTCACCTCATTCAGTCCTGCATCCAGAAGCTCGCAGTATTCCTTCAGCCCTACCGGCTCGTCGCCTAAAAGCTCCACAAACTTATCAAACAATCCGATTACCGCTCCATACACCTGCGCGTACTCTCTAGCAAGCGCCAGTTCTCCCATTGCCGCAAACTCTTCTTCCTGACGCTTCAAAACCTGCTGAAGCTTCTCCCGTTCCAGAAACCGGTACAATGCCTCTGTGATATCCCTCACTGTCTTCTTTCTCTGTTTCAGCACAAACATCAGCCCGTCCACAAGTTCAATGAAAGCCACCCGCAGATGATTCACTTCCTCTAACTGCTCTTCCGTCATATCCTCCGGCCTGCGGATCCACCGCTCCTGCCATCTCTTATATCCACGAATCCCCAACGCCAGACAGTAATTCTCCGCCTCGCTAACCGCATCCTCAGAAAACGGTCCATAACCTGCACGCAGAAAACGAAATACACTGTCATAACTGAAATTCTCCTCCGCCATGGCCAGAATACTGCGCACATACTCTACGAAAGAATTGAGCAGAATACTTCTCTTATAATCCATAAATACCGGAATCTCAAATCTGCCGAACGCCTGCTCAAGATAATCCCCATAGCCGTTCAAATCCGTCACGATTACACCAATCTCACGATAGCGGAATCCCTCTGTCCGGACAAGTCTGCGCACCCTGGCCGCCGCCGCCAGCGCCTCTTCTCTGGGGTTGGCCGCCTCAAAAATCTCTGCTGCCGTCTGCGCCTTCCGATACTGCCGGCCGCTGTATCGGAACAAATTCTCTTCAAGAAATCCAAGAGCCTCGCATTTCTGAAAGCGGTAATAGGGACGCTTTCTTAAGTCAATCGGCTCTTTCTGTTCTACCCTGTACTCTCTGGCAAGCCTGGTCAGAGACGAGACCGTATGTTTACTCATGCCAAACATCTCGCAGGGACCCCCGTAGCTGTACGGGTCTTCCTTCTCGTCAACCGTCACCGTAACAACTACATCAATGCAGAGATTCATAAGCTGTGCAAGCAGACGATTCTGCACTGGAGTAAACCCGGTAAATCCATCCAGAACCACCACGCTCCTTTTCAAAAGCGCAGACTCCGGCGCAATCCGGCACAGTACATCCAGAATTTCCTCTTTCGTAATATAACGGTCCTTCAGATACTCCCGAAATTCCTCATAAATCACCTTCATATCCGAGAGCTTATAACACAGATAGCTGTTCTCCCCCGCCCGCTCCATCACGCGTTCCAATTCTTCCGGGCCGATATCATACTGGTCAAATTCCGAAAGCACTGATTTAATCTCGCTGATATACCCGAAACGCTTCATATTTCCCTTCAGTACTTTCAATCGTGGTTCCACACTCCCTGCAAGCCTCCTGAGAATTAGATTCTTCCCCTCATCATCCAGGACCTGTGCATTGCTCTTTCCTGTCTCCTCAAAAATCCGGTACGCCAGACGTCCAAAGCTTAGAACGTCAATATTCATGATTCCCTTCCTGTCATGCATAAAAACTAAGTCCCGCTGCGTCTGCATGGTAAATTGCTCCGGCACCAGAACCATATAATTAAGGGCAGGGTTTTGCCCTGCCTCATCTATCATCTTCTTATATAAATAATGCGACTTCCCCGAACCGGAACCGCCAAATATAAATTGTAACGCCATATCATCCCTCCTGTTGATATCCTAATCCTTCAAAAACCTCTCATATACAGGCAGGAATACGCCTGTTATTACCGAAACCCCCGTTCAATTCCCGACACTAATCATCTTCTCTTCCCTCAAACAGCTTCTCATATATCCGGCCTGGAACGTAACCCTTCACCAGTATCCCTTCTTCCAGATACTCTTCGCTAAGCAGCTCCCCGTATTTGCGAATCATCTGCACTTTCGACACCTCCTGATAAGGAAACACATACCGAAGCGCCATCTTCTGCTCCCGCAGCACTTTCTCGATACTGCTTTCTAATTCGTCCAGCCCTTCTCCTGTAAGAGCAGATAAATATACGGTCTCTCTGGCCTGAAAATCCCGCACAATGACCTGCTCCGTTATACAGTCCTGTTTATTGAAAACAGTAATCACTGGCTTATCCTGAATCCCCAAATTCTTTAACGTCTCATACACGATGTGCATCTGCACATCCATCTGGGGATTCGACGCATCCACAACATGCAGAATCACATCCGCATACTTCGCTTCCTCCAAGGTACTGCGGAATGCCTCCACCAAATGATGGGGAAGCTTCCGGATAAATCCTACCGTATCAGTAAAAAGAACCTCCTGTCCGCTGCCAAGACGGTATCCTCTGGTCGTAGCGTCCAGGGTGGCAAACAGCTTGTCCTCCGCCAGAACTTCCGCACCGGTCAGCCGGTTTAGAAGCGTAGACTTCCCGGCATTGGTATAACCTACAATCGCAATCACCGGGAGCATCTCCCGCTTCCGCTGTTCTCTTACTACCTCCCTGTGATTCTGAATCTCTTTCAAATCACGATTCAGTCTGGCAATCCGGCTCTTAATCAACCGTCTGTCCGTCTCAAGCTTCTTCTCGCCCGGTCCTCTGGTTCCGATTCCTCCTCCCAGTCTGGAAAGAGAAGTCCCGTATCCGGTCAGTCTGGACTGTCTGTACTTGAGCTGAGCCAGTTCCACCTGAATCTTACCTTCCCGGGTAATAGCTCTCGCCGCAAAAATATCTAGAATCAGCAGCGTCCTGTCCATAATCTTCGTATTCAGCTCATCCCTTAGATTACCAATCTGCGCCGGGGACAATTCATCGTCACAGACAATTCCGTCAGCATCCATCTCCCAGAGAAGCTCCTTAATCTCTTCCAACTTCCCCCGTCCCACATAGGTACCCGGGTGAATCTGCTCTCTCTTCTGGACTACATGTCCCACGCTCAACGCGCCAGCTGTCTTCACCAGTTCTGCAAGTTCGTCTAAGGATTCTTCTGTCTCATCTTCCGCTCCCATACAGACGCCCACCAGAAGTACCCGTTCTTTCGCCTTTTCTATCTCAAACATGTCCACATTCCCATTCTGTTGCAACGAATTTAAGCGAATTATGATTCGCCGTACTATTGCTGCGTCTCAAAAAATTCAGCCTCTCTGGCTGCTCTCTC
>CAOKJI010000289.1 GCA_948468495.1 uncultured Dorea sp.
TTGTCAGGCGATGCATGAAAGGGCGTTTTTAACGGAGGTGAAATCCACTGCTTACCTACTGAAGCTGCCACTGGCAGCTTCCTTCGGATGCATGGCAACGAAGACTTGGATGCGAAGGCTCGCTGCGCATTCTAGCCGAAGTTAGCAGTTAGTTCACCGGAGTGTTGCCCAGCATTGTCTGACAAAGCGCTCTGTTTCCGGCAGGCAGTTCCGAACCGCACAGGCAGAGCCTTTTCAGGCTTAACTTACTGCCATTGACGTGTGAACTGTTACCGGTATTTTACAATGATTCTGAAAAGTGCTTGCTATCTGGTTTTTATTACTATATAATGGATATATTGGGGTGATAATTATGACAATTGATACAAAGAACATGCTAGGCAGTATTCTGGAAAGCATTTCCAGAATTGACTATATCAAACCGAACCAGATTCCGAATATTGACCTGTACATGGATCAGATTACTACTTTTATGGAAGAAGGATTAGAGCGGACCAAGCGTTATCCGGAGGACAAGATTCTTACCAAGACTATGATTAACAACTACGCAAAGAATAACCTGCTCCCTCCTCCTGTGAAAAAGAAGTATTCCAGAGAACATATACTGGCCTTGATATTTATCTACTATTTTAAGAATCTCCTTTCCATTAAAGATATCGAAACTCTTCTGGACCCAATCACCAGCAGGTATTTCGGCAATGACAGCGGTTTCTCAATGACAGATATCTACGAAGAAGTCTGCGGACTTGAAAAATCCAGAATTGATTCCATGACAAAGGATATCGCCAGAATATACAAGACCTCCCTGGACACTTTTGCCGCTGCTCCTAAAGAAGACCGGGAAATGCTGCAGAATTTTTCATTTATCTGTAGTCTTGCATTTGACGTCTATGTAAAAAAGCAGGTTATTGAAAAATTAATCGACGATATGCCAGAACCGAAGAAAAAGAAATAATCCGCAAACGAAAGAGGAGGCAATTAATGATTGTCTCCTCCGTTAATCCGCTCAAATACCATATCATATCCGTCGTTACCATAATTCAGGGAGCGATTCACTCTGCTTATGGTTGCCGTTGAAGCTCCCGTCTTGTCCGCAATCTCAAGGTATGTCTTCTGTTGTCTCAGCATCTTCGCTACTTCAAATCTCTGCGATAAAGAAAGAAGTTCATTAATCGTGCAAATATCTTCAAAAAATATATAACACTCTTCCTTATCCTTTAAACTTAATATGGCCTTAAAGAGATAATCAACTGCTTCCGTTCTGATTTTCTTACTCATAATATATCTCCTTTGCATCAGAATTCATCTCTTTGTATTTTAGCACACTAAATCTGTAAAGTCTATAGATATTATCCCAGAAATTTACATATCCCGTTCATCCTGTGGCCTCACTGTTACGGAATACAACCTAACCACGACTACCTTCTTCTCTTTAATGCTGCCATCAGCTTCTTATAAGAAGTGTTCGCCACCAGTTCTTCCGGGAAATCCACCTCCTGAAGCACTTTTGATGAATAGGTTGTATTGGCAATATCAACATCTACATGAGCGTCGCTTCCAAGAACCACCATTGTACCTGTCCCTTTACACAGTTCCAGTATCCGTCGGGCATTTTCATGGGAATTCACACGAAATCCTCCCGGCTTTAACGATGAGTTATTGATTTCCAGAAGCGTACCCGTCTTCTTTGCCATATCTACAAGCGCCTCATAATCCACTTCAAAACGCCCGTCATCCGGATGTCCGATAATCTCAATATCCTCCCGCTGCATAATCTTCAGATAAGCCTCTGTATTCTTTTCGATTCCCCTGCTCTTACCATAGCACTCACTATGAATACTCGCAACCGTAATATCAAGCTGTTTCAGCAGCCAATCCGGTAAATCCACCGTTCCCTTCTCATCCATAATATTGAGCTCCACTCCAAAGAGAATCGGAATACCATAATATTCTCTTGGCAATATCTTCATATTATGAAAATGATATTTATGCGGCCCTCCTTCCATCTCCGGTCCATGGTCTGTAATCGCCAGCGCTTCCAGTCCCATCTGTGAAGCCATATACGCCATTTCCCGAATGGTATTATAGGCATGGCCGCTTGAAACTGTATGGGTATGAGTATCAACTGCAACTTTCATATCTGTTTTCCTTCTTTCTACTTCCTCATATTTACATCTGCATATTAAATATAGCACAATCAAGCGTATAAAACCAAGGATTTCCACACATCCTATTCTCAGTTTAAAAATTGTTACTATGAGCGGCTCTTAAATCGTGAATAGTAACTAAAAATTAGCGGAGGTTCCCATGATAACAGGAGAAAATGAAACGAAGCAAAAAAGACAGGCTGACAAAGCCGTAAAAGAACAAAAAGCGGCTTCCAAAGAAAATCAGAAGATTATTGATTCTTATGATTACCTTTCAAACGCCGCATCCACTCAGGACTGTACAGGACTGATTCCTTCCGCCCCTTTAAACGAAGAAGAATTAGAGTCCTATAATGCCCTTTACAAATACCAGCCGCCGGAAATACCTGATACAAATCGTCATTAGCCGGCGGCTTCCCAATACGGCAGGCTCTCTCTTAAGAATTTATTCCTCTTACAGAATGAGCCTGCCGTACCTTTATCTTTCCTGTTTATTCTTTCCTTGTCCCAGGCTTTCTATCGGAAGAAGTACACTCCCCTGTACATTTTCACTTCCCTCTTTCCCACCGGCATTTTCACGTTTTTCTTTTGCTTTCATGCGCAGAACCTCTGGAAACATATCTGTTTTTATTTCACCCATAATAAAATTCCTCCTCATACGGCTTGCCTTTAGAGCGTGTCCCCAAATTGCTTTCTGACAGATGTATTCCACAATTTGTGGGAGATTTGTGCCAAATGAGGGGCGCATAGCGGGCTATGTAACCCGAATTTAGCGCAAATATCGCGCAAAGTGGGGAATGCAGATGGCGGGAATGAATTTGGGGACACGCTCTAGGTATTGTTATATGAATGAGTGTTTCCATTTCCTTTCTTTTCTATACAGGCTTATCTCTATACTCTGTCAACCTCCGGTTGCCAAAGTTCCAATTCCGATTGGCAGACTTCTTCTTATATGAGAAGCAATGCTGCAGTATTTTCCAACCTTAAAACGCCGGCAAAAATAAGTACCTGTGCGATTGGCGAACAGTCTGCCCACACTGTTCCATCCACACAGGTACCTAATAATTCATGTTAATATTAAGATTGTTATTCCTGACTGCTTAAGACAACTCTTCCATAAACCGCATAATAATGGTCGCGCATTCCGCTCTGATTGCCTTCCCCTGCGGATTAATTCTGCCTTGATCGCCTTGTATGACTCCTGTAGCTACCGCCCATTTCATGGCTTCCTTTGCAAAACCACTGACGCTTCCGGCATCTGAATATGTGCTCAAATCAGCCCGGGCAGACACATCCTGCCCCAAACTGGCTGCATACCGGTACATCATAAGCACCAACTGTTCTCTCGTAATCGCATCGGCAGGACCAAATGTTCCATCCTCATATCCTTCCACAACGCCGGAACCGGATAATTTTGCCCACATAACCGCGTTGGTGTAAAATTCCCCATCCGCTACGTCCGAAAATACATTTGAATATTCCATCTTTGGCTCTCCCTGCATTCGATGGAGTATTGTTACAAATTGAGCTCTGCTCAGAATATCTCCATATCCGAACCTGTCTGAAGTCATTCCATTCATAATGCCGGCGTTTGATACATACTTCACAGCCTGATAGAACCAGTCGTCCGGAACAACATCAAAAAACGGCATCTCTTCATCTTTTTCAGTATTGTCTCCGCCTGGATTGCCTGCGTCCGCCGGATAATCGTCTACAACAAGGTAATTCATGTCCACCGGGCCTTCGATTCCATTTACCCGTCCGTTATCAGAATACTGCCAGAAGCTATAAGCGCCT
>CAOKJI010000290.1 GCA_948468495.1 uncultured Dorea sp.
TGGAGACATGTCTTGCGAAGATAGCAGAGGAGATACAGAATGGATAGCTTTAAGGATGTAATAGGACACAAGAATGTGATTAGCTATATTGAGAATGCGGTGCGGCAGAATAAGGTATCTCACGCATATATTCTCAACGGGGCCAGAGGGTCCGGAAAGAATATGCTGGCCATGCTGTTTGCGGGAACTTTGCTTTGTGAGAACCAGGGAGCGGACCCTTGCAACGAATGTCATTCCTGTAAGCAGGTAGACAGTAAGAGTCATCCGGATTTAATTACGATTGAGTCGCTGGAGAACAGTATCGGCGTGGATGTGATTCGGACAAAGATAAATAACGACATTATGATTAAGCCTTATCAGGGGCCATATAAAATCTACATTATTGACGGGGCGGACCGGATGACAGAACAGGCCCAGAACGCCCTGCTCAAGACGATTGAAGAGCCGCCGGAGTACGCGGTAATTATGCTGCTGACCGAGAATGCCGAGAAGCTTCTTCCGACGATTACTTCAAGATGCGTAATGTTGAAATTGCGCAATGTGAAGGATACTCTGATTAAGAGATATTTAATGGAGAAGATGGGCGTACCGGATTATAAGGCGGAGATGTGCACTGCCTTTGCACAGGGCAATATCGGACGGGCCGTTCTATTGGCGAAGAACGAAAAATACGATGCGATTCGGGAAGAAGCAGTCAATCTTCTAAAGAATATCCGCGAGATGGAATTTAGCGCGCTGCTTGAGGCTGTGAGACATATTCATGTGTATAAGCTGGATGTGGAGGAGTATTTCGATATTATTATGATTTGGTATCGGGATGTTCTGATGTATAAGGCAACCAGAGACGTAGATAAAATTATATTCAAAGAACTGATTCCAGAGATTAGAGAGCGTGCAATGAAGAGCTCTTATGAGGGAATCGAACTGGTTTTGGAGAGTCTTGAGAAGTCCAAGGCAAGGCTTCGGGCAAATGTTAATTTTGCGCTTGTAATGGAACTTCTATTTCTGACGATAAAGGAGAATTAATCTATGACAAAGGTAATTGGAGTGAGATTTCGCAGGGCGGGGAAAGTATACTTTTTTGCTCCGGGGAAATTTCATGTCAATGCGGGAGACAAAGTAATAGTGGAGACGGCAAGAGGCGTTGAAATCGGTTCTGTTGTGACGGGAATACGGGAGATAGACGACGGGAAGATTTTGCAGCCGCTGAAACCGGTTATACGAATTGCAACTCAGGAGGATACGCGTAAGGAGACGAAGAACCGGGAGAAAGAAAAGGAGGCATTTGTAATCTGTCAGGGGAAGATTCGTAAGCATAAGCTGGAGATGAAGCTGATTGATGCAGAATATACCTTTGATAATAATAAAGTATTATTTTATTTTACTGCAGATGGAAGGATTGATTTCCGGGAATTGGTAAAGGATTTGGCGGGGGTATTCCGCACCAGGATTGAGCTGCGCCAGATTGGAGTCCGGGATGAGACAAAGATACGCGGAGGACTTGGTATCTGCGGACGGACGCTTTGCTGTCATACTTATCTGACAGAATTTGCACCGGTATCAATCCGGATGGCAAAGGAGCAGAATTTATCCCTGAATCCAACAAAGATATCCGGGGTGTGCGGCAGACTCATGTGCTGCCTGACGAATGAAGAAGAGACTTATGAAGAGTTAAATAGTCATCTTCCGCTGCCGGGCGATACTGTGACGACGCCTGAAAAGCTTAAGGGGACGGTTCATTCAGTGAATGTACTGCGGCAGCAGGTGAAGGTAATCGTTGATTTGGATAATGATGAGAAGGAGATTCGGGAGTATAAGGCTCTGGAACTTCGCTTTAAACCGAGAAGAAAGAAGAAGGATATGAAGCTGTCTTCCGAGGAAATGAAACAGTTAAAGGCGCTGGAGGAGAAGAATAATTCTTCAAAGTTAGACAATGAATGATGAATATAGAAATAATAAAGTTTCAGAAGAAACTAAAACGAAGGTAAATCTTCTGAGAGAAGGAGAGCGGCTGGATGATCTTCAAACTGGAGGCTATTATCTGATTCAGAATCCGAACCTGTTCTGTTTTGGAATAGATGCGGTTCTGCTTTCTTCCTTTGCGAAAGTCAAAAAAGGAGAGCGGGCTTTGGATTTGGGAACGGGCACCGGGATTATTCCGATTCTTCTGGAGGCCAAGAACGATGGAATGTTCTATGGGGGACTGGAGATTCAGGAAATCAGTGCGGACATGGCAAGACGCAGCGTACAATATAACAATCTGGAAGGAAAGATTGAGATAAGGACAGGGGATGTGAAAGAGGCGGCGGAAGTTTATGGTGCGGCCTCTTTTGAAGTTATAACGGTGAACCCGCCTTATATGATTCAGTCGCATGGAGTAAAGAATCTAAATGATTCTAAGTATATCGCCAGACATGAGGTGTATTGTACGTTGCGGGATGTATTGGAACAGAGCGCCAAACTTCTCAAAGAGAAGGGACGTTTCTATATGGTACACAGGCCGTTTCGCCTGCCGGAGATATTGCGAGCAATGTGTGAGTGCAGGATTGAGCCGAAACGGATGCGTTTGGTGCATTCTTATGTGGATAAAGAGCCGTCTATGGTCCTGATAGAAGGCCTTAGAAGCGGCAGGCCCGGAATGCGGGTGGAGCCGCCGCTTATTGTATATGATAAGGATGGGCAGTACACAGAGGAAGCGCTGCGTATGTATGGAGAAATGAAAAAAATTCCATCCGTACAGAAAAAAGCCGGTGAGGAAGGATAACGATGTCAGGAACATTATTTTTATGCGCTACGCCGATTGGGAATCTGGAAGATATGACTTTTCGGGCGGTAAGGATTTTGAAGGAGGCGGATTTGATTGCGGCGGAAGATACCCGCAACAGCATGAAGCTTCTGAATCATTTTGGAATTAAGACTCCGATGACCAGCTATCATGAATATAATAAGATTGCGAAGGGGCGGAAATTGATTAAGCTGTTGGAAGAGGGGAAGAACGTAGCCCTGATTACGGACGCCGGGACGCCCGGTATTTCCGATCCGGGGGAAGAATTGGTACGGATGTGCTACGAGGAAGGGATTCCGGTGACGGCTCTGCCGGGGGCTTCGGCCTGCATTACGGCGCTGACAGTTTCTGGACTTTCCACCAGAAGATTCGCTTTTGAAGCATTTCTTCCGGCAGATAAGAAAGAGCGCAGGCATATATTAGAAGAAATCATAGCAGAGACCCGGACAGTAGTGCTCTATGAGGCGCCCCACAGACTGGTTAAGACGCTGGAAGAATTGTTGAGAATCGTTGGAGACCGGAGACTGACGGTGTGCAGAGAATTGACGAAGAAGCATGAAACGCTCTGGCAGACTACGATAGAAGAGGCTCTGGGCTATTATAAGGAGCATGAGCCTAAGGGAGAGTGCGTACTGGTGATGGAAGGCCGGAGCAGGCAGGAACTTAGAGAAGTAGAACAGGCTGAATGGATGGAGCTTTCGCTGGAAGAACATATGGAATATTATTTATCCCAGGGGATGGATAAGAAGGAGGCGATGAAACGGACGGCAAAGGACAGGGGCGTCGCCAAAAGAGATATCTACCGGCAGCTTTTGGAGCGGGATGCTTGGTCAACTTGACGAATTATCCGAAAAAAAATTGTTCAAGTTGAGTATAGCGCAGAGGAAACATTTTCGTTATACTAGGCATAGAGCATTTTTGAAAAGAATATGTGAATCAGGAGGAACAAACAATGGCAAGTTTATCGTTAAGACACATTAACAAGACCTATCCGAATGGATTTGAGGCTGTTAAGGATTTCAATCTTGAGATTAAAGATAAGGAGTTTATTATTTTCGTAGGACCTTCAGGATGTGGTAAGTCCACTACACTTCGTATGGTTGCCGGCCTGGAAGATATTTCCTCAGGCGAGTTATATATTGGTGACAAGCTGGT
>CAOKJI010000291.1 GCA_948468495.1 uncultured Dorea sp.
AAAACAGCGGTTCTGTCATTGAAAGAAGGGATGGAATGTCTCAGGAATTATTCAAAGAAGCGGGCAGAAGACGTCCGTAAAAAGGAGCGGAAAACAGACCATTACGAAGATATTCTGGGAACTTACCTGATTCAGCTCAGTACGAAGCAAATCAGTGAAGCAGACAGTATGGAAGCGGCAAAGCTTTTGAAGATTATCGGGGATTTTGAGCGTATCTCGGATCATGCGGTTAATCTTCTGGAAGCAGCGGAAGAGATGCAGGGGAAAGGTCTGGTGTTTACAGAATCAGCAGAGTCAGAGATTGAGGTGATATCCTCGGCTCTGAATGAAATCCTGGATTTGTCCCTTGCTGGTTTTCTGGAAAATGACTGTGAGACAGCGTATATGGTGGAGCCGCTGGAAGAGGTGATTGACCAGCTAAAGGAGCAGCTGCGGATGCGTCATATTCTTCGTCTGCAGCAGGGAGCCTGTACCGTAGACGCAGGATTTGTGTGGTCGGATTTGCTTACGGATCTGGAACGTACGGCAGATCATTGTTCTAATATAGCAGGCTGTATCATTGATATGACCCGGCATAATATGAATCTTCATGAGTCTCTTCGCAGCCTTCGGAATGACAGCGAAGAGTTCCGGCGGAGATTTCAGATGTATGCGGAGAAATATTCCCTGGTGCGGGAGCGGAGTTTATCTTAAGATTCCAGAGCGTGTCTAAAAATTGCTTTCTGCAAGATGTCGTCCCAATTTGCATCAGATTTTATATTGGATTTGGGAGGTGTAGCGGGCTACATTGACCAAATTCAGCGTAAAATCCGGTGTGAAGTGGGGCGACAGATTGTAGGAATGAATTTTCAGACATGCTCTAGGCAATGGCGGAATGTGATTGGAATCTGCAGTTTTAAAGTCATATTCCTCTTCTGGGAATCAAAAGCAAAGGATTCATTGACCACTTCACAGATGTAATCTCCCGCAATCTGATAGCGGTTCTTTTCTATGGTATCACGCATAAGCTGGATATATTCGGTCTCCATATCCGTATTTTCGCAGGTCATGCACAGATAGGTATTCGGTTTTATGATATCGTATGTATCAAAAGAATGATGGTCCTGCAGGAAAATAAATAATTCAGTGGACACGTAATTCTGGCTCATAAAATCTTCTTTTTTCATAATACTTCCAACGTTATAAAAATATTCAATACCCAAATCCTTTTCCAAAAGATGATTTTTGAATAAGCGCAGCATGTGCTCATACTGGTCTATAGAATTTCCGTTATAGTAGTAATTGATATGGGTATCAAACTTGTAAATCGGTCTCTGGTGTATCACTTCAATATAGGGAACGCCATCCGGGGGAAGCAGGGAACGCTTCTGGTAATCATCAATCTTGCGTTTTAATACGGCTTCAATGTTCTCCAAACGCCGGATTTCTTCTTTGATTTTTGCATGCTTGTCTGTCAGTTCGGAAATAAAAGAATCGTAATCGCCGGTGTCAATGTAAGCTTTGATTTGTTCTAATGGCATATTCAGTGACTTCATATGCGTGATGGTGTCGAGAACGGCGCATTGGGACATGTTGTAATACCGGTATCCGGTTTCCTGATTATATAGATTGGGCTTAAGAATCCCGAATTTGTCATAGTATCTGAGGGTTTGGGTGGAAACCTGGTTCAGTTCAGCCATTTGCCCGATGGTAAGTTTCTTGTAATCCATACTATCTCCTTCTCATTTGTCGCTTTGCTCTAAGATTATAATGATTTTATAATTCTATAAAGTTTTTGTCAATAAAAATTGTGAAACATTATACGTAGTATAAAGTTTTATTGTGTAAAAAAATAACAAAATTATCGAAAAATTATGTATAAATGGGTGATGAATAGTAAATTCAGACAAAAAACAAGGGTTGGATTTGTGAAAATCATAACAGAGAAAATATGCTTGACCTTATAGTAACTGAATAGAGTATAGTTTAATCAGTACAGAAAATGTACACGAATTATGGTTCATAATATGATGTTGCAACAATATTATTCACCACAAAATTTCTGTCTGTGCGGCCTAAGTTTTCGGGAGACCGTAAGCAACTGTCTTCCCGGCTCAAAGCTGGGCAACACTTCAGTGAACTAACTGCTAACTCCGGCTAGGATGCGCAGGATTGCCTGCACATCCAAGTCTCCGGTAAGCAGTGGATTTCACTTTCGTTAAAAGCGCCCTTTTATGCTTTGAGCCGGGAAGGCAGTTGCTTACGGTCTCCCGAAAACTTAGGACGGTCAGACAGAAAAATCTAAGAAAGGATTAGTAGAAAAGATGAATCATAAATTTTATATGCCGGTCCAGTTGCATTTTGGCCGGGGATGTATGGATGAGTTGGGTGAGATAGCATTGCCGGGGAAGAAAGCGCTTATTGTGATTACAGATGAAAGCTGGATTACGGAGCAGGGACATCTGGCGCGGATTCAGGCGCTACTTCAGAAAGCGGGAGCAGACAGCGCGGTGTTTAATCAGGTGAAGCCGAATCCCACGAAGACGATTGTTGCCGCGGGCGCGGAAATATGCAGGAGAAAACAGTGCGATATGGTTGTGGCATTCGGAGGGGGAAGCAGTATTGATACGGCGAAATCCATTGCGGTATTAGCAGTGAACGGCGGTGATTTCTGGGATTACGTGGATACCGGTTCCGGGAAAGGGTTAAGCATTTCCAAAGACCCGCTTCCGATTATTGCAATTCCAACAAGCGCGGGAACCGGAAGCGAAGCGGACCCATGGGTGGTGGTTACCAAGGAAGAGACCAATGAAAAGCTGGGATTTGGTTCTCCGAAAATGTTCGCTTATGCGGCGTTTGTTGACGCAGAGGTGATGACCTCCGTACCGCCAAAGCTTACGGCTTTTCAGGGATTTGACGCTTTATTCCATGCGATGGAAGGCTACATTGCCGACGTTGCGACGCCAATCAGCGATATCTATGCGCTGAAAAGTATTTCTCTGATAGGAAAAAGTATAATTAAGGCTGTTCAGAATGGGAATGATATAGATGCAAGAGAGGATATCGCCCTTGCAAGCGCCTGTTCAGGAGTGGTTGAGGCGATTTCGGACTGTACCGGCAATCATTCCATTTCCCAGACTATGGGCGCATATCATGACATCCCTCACGGCGCGGCTTTGCTTGCAACATCCATAGAGTATTTCAAGGCGTTTGAACAGATTATTCCGGAGCGGTACGCTCAGATGGCGTCTGCATTTTCAGGAGGAAAATACGGCCAGCCGGAAGATATGGTGCGGCTTCTTATGGAATATGAAAAGGCTTGCGGAGTGGACGAAGTGAAGCTTTCCGATTATGGATTTACCAGGGAAGAGCTTCCGGTAATCTGCGACAGTGCATTTGACATGCAGTACTTTATGATTGCACATGAACCAAAACCCTTAACGCGGGAGGAAATGCTTGAGATTCTTGAGAAATCCTACCGTTAGACAAGAGTGATTTGACAAAAGGAGGAAGGGATATGCTGGTAACAATGAAGGCTCTGCTGGAACATGCAGACAGGAACAATTATGCGGTGATGGCGCCGAACGTATATTACGAAATGGATGCCAGAGCGGTTATTATGGCGGCCGAAGAGATGAAAGCGCCGGTGATTCTGGACGTGTGTTTTGAAACAAGCCCGGACGTCATTGAGCAGGGATGGTATTTTAGAAGGCTTGCCGAAGGAGCTTCGGTTCCGGTTGCCATTAATCAGGACCATGGCGCGGATTTTACCCATGCAATTGCTGCGATTCGCGGAGGCTACACATCCATTATGGTAGACCGTTCATTTCTTCCCTATGAAGAAAATGCGGCTCAGGTGAAGGAACTTGTGAAGATTGCTCATGCGGTGGGCGTAACGGTGGAGGCGGAGCTGGGACATGTCGGAAGCGCCGAAGACGACCCGGATGAGAGGAAGAAGACA
>CAOKJI010000292.1 GCA_948468495.1 uncultured Dorea sp.
TTTATAGATAACTCCTATAAATTCTCCCTGGGAATATATAAAGAATATTGATGCAATCTATATTAGACGTCTATTGCTTTCCCGAAATACGACAATCTGTTAACAAATAGACTGCATTCTAGACCGCGGTCTAGAACCAATTCTAGTACCCGGTTCGTTTTCTTATCCTTATTATGCGTTAAAAACCTTGAAAAGTCAATGGTTTTTTGATATTATAAAAACAAAGAAAAAGGTGTTGAAAAATAAAGAATAATGTGCTATTGTTAAGGAACGTTAGAGAAATTATGGGGGTAGTTGGGTAACTGGTGTGCCTCCTGGTCTTCAAAACCAGTGTGGGGCGTTAGGAGCGTCCTGGGTGGGTTCGATTCCCACATGCCTCCGCCAGAGAAAAGCCGACAGAATTGACAAAAAACCGACAAATTTTTAATATAGAAATTTTCTATAAATAAGTAGACGGAATAGCGAGTAATATTTCGTTTTTTACTTAGAATAAAAGTATGAAGAAAAGGAGATGTATGTGTCATGGGAAATGTACAGATTTTACTGCGTCAGCATGTAGGCGCGCCATGCGCTCCCTGTGTTGAGGTTGGGGATGAAGTAAAAAAGGGTACGCTCATTGCTTCGCCGACAGGCTTGGGCGCGAATATTTTCGCCAGCGTGTACGGCAAAGTGATTGAGATTACAGACGACCGGATTATCATCGAGCCCGCAGCGGAGCAGCCAGATGAATTTGTGCCGATCGACGTACCGGAAGGCGCTTCCAAGCTTGACATGGTAAAAGCAGCCGGCGTTGTCGGCCTTGGAGGAGCAGGATTCCCGACAGGGATTAAGCTTGGAATTAATTTGGCTGAGCAGGAGATGGGAGAGCTTGACGCGGAGATTAATCCAGAGCTCCCGAAAGACTTTAAGCTTGACTGCGAGAGAGGTTATATCCTTATTAATGCGGCTGAGTGCGAGCCGGGACTTGCTCACAACATTAAGCAGATTGAGGATGAGTGCGACAAGGTAATCCGCGGAATCAAGTATTCCATGGAGATTACCAATGCAGATAAGGCGATTATTGCGATTAAGAAGAAGAACCAGGGAGCGATTAAGACTTTACAGAAGGCGCTGGAGAGCGAGCCGGCGATTAAGATGCATCTGATGCCGGATATTTACCCGATGGGAGAGGAACGTGCGGTTGTGAGGGAGTGCCTTGGCGTGAACCTTACTACGACACAGCTTCCTTCCGCGGCAAAGTCTGTTGTAATTAATCTGGAGACGGCTTGCAAGATTGCAGAGGCTATTGACGAGAAGAAGCCATGTATCAGCAAGAACCTGACTGTCCGCGGACGGATTAAGGGCGGCAACGAAGCTCATGTATTTATGGACGTTCCGGTTGGGACAAGCGTTGGCGACCTGATTGAGAGAGCGGGCGGCATTGAGGAGCCGTTCGGAGAGATTATCATGGGCGGAGCCTTTACCGGTAAGGCGACGGAACTGGATGCGCCGATCACGAAGACCACAGGCGGTATCATTGTTACGGTTGAGTTCCCGGATCTGCACGGTGCGAATACAGGTATTCTTGTATGCGCCTGCGGCGGCAATGAGGAACGTATGCGCGACATCGCAGCGAAGATGAACGGCAAGGTTGTATCTGTATGCAAGTGCAAACAGGCGCTCGAGAATAAGCCGGGCGCGCCGCTGAAGTGCCTGCGTCCTGGCAACTGTCCGGGACAGGTTAAGAACAACATGCAGTTCAAGAAGGATAAGTGTGAGTACATCATTATCGGTAACTGCTCTGACTGCTCGAATACCGTTATGGCATCCGGACCGAAGATGGGACTTAAGGTATTCCATCAGACCGACCACGCTATGAGAGCTGTCGGACATGCCCTGTACAGAACATTGAAGGTGTCGAAGCAGGTAAGTCAGGATATTGACTTTTAAGTTTATGAGGATTCTATTTTAAGGTATTACTGCTGCGGATAAAAGCCGAAAGGATACCCCCGATTTTCCCGGAGGCTTAAGGGTTTAGGGAGCCCGGTTTATCCTGCGGCTGTATATATACTTTCCGATATCCCGTTAAAGGATACCGGAGCAAACCATATAAGGAGGGAAATAATATGTCAATCACAGCTGAAACAGCGAAAGCTCATGCTCATGATCCAGCGGTACTTTGTTGTAGGGCCGAAGCAGGCATTACAATCGAGCCGGCCAATCTGGAAGATCCGGCGATCTTTGACGATTTGGTAGATTCAGGATTATTGAACCTTGACGGCTGCTTAACTATCGAGGAGGTTCTGGGAGCAAAACTTACAAAAACTTGTGATTCTCTTGCACCGCTGACTGCTGATGTTCTGGACGGCGTAAAAGCGCCAAGCACACCTGCAGCAGAGGAGGCGCCGGCAGAGGCGGAGGAAGCGCCTGCAGTAGCGGCGGCACCTGTAGCAGCACCGGCAGCAGGCGGAATTCTTAAGATTCATATCGGAGAAGGCAAGGACATTGATCTTCAGATTCCTGTTGGCGCTCTTGGCGGAGGCGCAGCAGCAGTAGAGGTTCCGGCAGCGGCGGCACCTGTAGCAGCAGGCGCGGCAGCACCGGAAGCAGAGGCTGAAGAGAAGGTTGTAAGAACTTTAACAAGAAAACATTTCAACATCACAGAGGTAAAGAGAGGACCGGAGACAAAGATCGAGGGAACGACGCTTACCATTCGTGAAGGAATCGAAGCAGATGTTATCGCTGATCAGGAATTGGTTAAGGACTTCCATCTGGAGATTATTACTCCTGATAAGTACCATACCTATTCTGAGACGATTATGGACGTACAGCCAATCGCTACCAAGGAAGGCGACAGCGAGATCGGCGAAGGTGTTACAAGAGTACTTGACGGCGTTGTTATGATGCTGACAGGCGTTGATGAAGGCGGAGTTCAGATTGGTGAGTTCGGTTCATCCGAAGGCTACCTTGACGAGAACATTATGTGGGGCCGTCCGGGCTGCCCAGATAAAGGCGAGATCTTTATCAAAGGTAACATCGTAGTTCAGGAGAAGACGAATATGGAGCGCCGTGGACCTATGGCTGCTCATACTGCATTTGACATCATTACACAGGAGATCCGTGAAGTGATGAAGAAGCTTGACGACAGCCTTGTTGTGGATACCCAGGAGCTGAAGCAGGTTCGCCGTCCTCATAAGAAGAAAGTCGTTATCGTGAAGGAGATCATGGGACAGGGAGCTATGCATGATAACTTCATCCTTCCTGTAGAGCCTGTCGGCGTACTCGGTGCAAGAGCAAACGTAGACCTTGGAAACGTTCCGGTATGCGTATCTCCGCTTGAAGTGCTTGACGGATGTATCCACGCTCTGACCTGTATCGGACCGGCTTCTAAAGAGATGTCCAGACATTACTGGAGAGAGCCTCTTGTACTGGAAGCTCTTCACGATGAGGAAGTTGACCTTTGCGGCGTTGTATTTGTTGGTTCTCCGCAGATTAATGCAGAGAAGTTCTATGTATCCAAACGTGTAGGACACACCGTAGAGATGATGGATGCAGACGGAGCTTTTGTTACAACAGAAGGCTTTGGAAATAACCATATCGATTTTGCAAGCCACATTGAGCAGATTGGTATGAGAGGAATTCCGGTAGTCGGCATGTCCTATTGTGCAGTTCAGGGAGCGCTTGTTGTTGGTAACAAGTACATGCAGTACATGGTTGATAATAACAAGTCCGAATCCGGTATTGAAAATGAAGTACTTGGATGTAATACACTTTGTCCAGAGGATGCAGTACGTGCGATTGCTATGCTTAAGACAGCTATGGCAGGAGAGGACGTAAAGGCAGCTGAAAGAAAGTGGAATCCAAACGTGAAGTCTACAAACGTTGAATTAATCGAAGCTGCATATGACAGAAAGATTGCCCTTGAGGA